>NZ_JBSGCD010000013.1:0-208239 GCF_053601675.1 Micromonospora sp. NPDC004704
CAGCCTCGACTTCGGCACCGGGCAGTGGCTCAAACGGGACCTGGTCGTCGCGGCGGTGGCCGCGGTCGCGCACCTGACCGTACGCGGTGGGAGCCCGATACCCGGCCCCCCTTCACCCCCGCCCCCGACGGGCCCTGATACGGAGAAAGAGTGGCTATCCCCCCGGATATAGCCACTCTTTCTCTACATCTGCCCCAACGCAGGGCGGGTGGGTCAGTAGCGCCAGGGGCTGCCGGTTTCGCGGTATTCCTCTACCGGGACCAGGGGGATGTTGGGGTCCATGCGGTCGATGTAGAGCTTGCCTTCGAGGTGGTCGATCTCGTGGGCGACGAGTCGCGCCATGGCGAACTCGAAGGACGTGATCGCCCGCCCCCCGTCCCATCTGGCGTGTTCGACGTCGAGTCGGAGTGGGCGGGCCACCAGGCCACGCTGGTCGAAGAAGGAGAGGCAGCCCTCGTACTGCTCGTCGGTGTCCCGGGCGGTGTCGACAACACGCGGGTTGAGCAGGACGACGGGTTCGGCGTCCCGGTCGGGTGGGCGTACGACGGCGGCGGCCCAGGGGATGCCGAGTTGCGGTGCGGCGAGCCCGACCCCCTTGCTGAACGGGTGCAGTTCGTCCAGCCGGTGCAGTGCCGCCCGTAGTTGGAAGACGACGTCCCGGGCAGTGGCCTCGTCCCGGGGCAGTTCGAACAGTCGGGCCGGTTGGCGCAGGAGGGCCGCCCCGCGCTGGACGATGCCGGCGGCCCGCATCCGGTCGCTGGCCCGTGGCTCGGGCTCGGCCTCGGCGGTGGGCTGGGCACGGTAACGCCATTCGAGGCGGTAGCGGGCGTTGAGCGGTGGTTCCTCGGTCGACCAGTCGAAGACCGCCCGGCCGTCGACGTCGTGGCGGAGCAGGGGCGTACGCAACGGCCCCTCTTCGGCCGAGAGGGTGGTCTCCACCCCCCACACCTGGGGGTCGAGGTCCAGCGGGAGGTTGAGCCGGACGGAGAGGTGCCGGGTGGGCAGGCGTACGGCCCGCTGGAACCACGGACCCCACTTCTCCTCACCGACGGTGTACGCGTACTCGATGGTGACCCGCTCGCCGGGGTAGAGCGGGAAGCGACCGTTGGCGTTCTCGAAGAGCAGCCAGACCTCTTTGAAGGCGTCCCGGTCGTGCTTCTTGCGCCAGTCCATCGGCTCGGGGCTGGCTTCGTCGCCGCAGAACGCCTGGAGGTCGAGTTCGGCGAAGGTGAGCGGGTGCTCGCGGTGGTGCCGGTTGGAGCGCCCGGGGTCGCTGGGGTACCGGTCGACGGCGACCCGGACCAGGTAGCGGGTGACGGGTTCGGTGCCGGCGTTGTAGAGCGCCCGCCGGATGACGCACCGGTACGCCTTGTCCTGGTGGGTGAGGGTGGCGGACTCCTGCTCGACGATGAGCCCGGTGCCCGGGGGCAGCCACTGTTCAGGTACGGGCGGGTCCCGGTGCGCGGTCATGTTCGACCGGGCGTGCCGGAGTTCGTCGTACTCCTGGAAGCGTTGCCAGATCGCGCCGGACGCGGCGAGTACGGCCTCGGCCCGGCGGGCGAAATCCTCGGTGGGCCGGTGGCGGCGGCCCTCTACATGGCTGACATATGAGGGGTCGAACCCCATGCGGGCGGCGAGCTGCTTCTTGGTCATGCCCCGCTCGACCCGCCGTCTGGAGAGTTCGGCCGCGAACGAGTCGGCAGCTCGCTCAATGGGCGAGGTGGTCATCTGGTTCCTAAGGGGCCGGGAATCCCAGTCTGGTGGGCGACCTACCCACTGGGGCAGAACTGCCGCGTTAACGACATTTGGCTTGACAATTCTTCCATCATCATCGATCCTATCGCGGCTCGATGCCCTGCTCAGGGCCATGGTCGAGCCCTCCGATCGGTCACTCCCGGTTACCTGTCACCCGTTCGGGTATCCGCCCGCCAGGCGTACCGGTGGATCTCGGTAGCCGATGGTGACGAACGCCTCCGCACCCTCCAAGATGTGGTTAGGCTTCCCTTAGTGCTAACGTGGCGACCGGTACGGTGACCGAAGGGCGGGTGCGGTGACAGCGGTGACACCATGGCGAACGCGGCCCCTGCGCCACGCTGACCTGGGCATCCTCCCGACACGGCGGCACCGCGCCGCCGACCCGCTGGACACATCCGCGCAGCACACAGGTGACGCACGGTGACGGCCGTCATCGATGGGCGCGCGTACGCGACCGCACCGCTCGCACCGGTCAACGCGACCCTGCGTCAGATGTTCGGGACCGACGACCTGCCCGGGCTCGTACCCGGACTGTTCGTCGACGACGAGCGGGGCTGGCTGCCCGCCACCGACCTGATCAACGGCAGTCACCTGCCCGACCTGCTGGCCGCCGCGCGGCGCTCCTGGCAGTCCACCCCGCACGCCGCCGCCGCGCTGTTCTGGAAGTCCTACACCTACTGGTTGGCGCTGCCCACCGTGGTCGGCTGGGCCGCCGCCCGCCGGGTCCCCCTGCTCCGGGCGTCGGACGTACTGGTGCGGGCCGAAACCGACCGGGCGACGCTGACCCTCGGGCTGCGCCGCTCCACCACGGTCGCGGTGCTCGCCTCCGACCCGCTGGCGCTCAGCGGGCTGCCCGAGGTGCGGGTGCTCACCGACGAGACCCAACTCCTCCGCGAGCTGCGTGCCTCGCTGCTCGACGAGCACCTGACCCCGCTGCTCGACGCGATCCACACCCAGGTCCGGGTCGGCGCCCGTACGCTGCTCGGCTCGGTCGCCTCCGGGGTCGCGTACGGCATCCTGCGGGCCGCGGACGGCCTGCCCGGCGCGTCCGAGGAGAACGTCGCGACGCTGCTTCGCGCGCTCGACCTCGAAGACCTGATCGAACTGGTGCCCGGTCCGGACGGTGAGCCGACCGTGCAGCGCAAGACCTGCTGCCTCGCCTTCACCCTGCCGCAGCCGCGGATCTGCAAGGGCTGCTGCATCCGCTCGAACTGAGCCCAGGCAGGACGCCCCCGCCGGTTCACCCGTCCAGCAGGGGACGGACGTCCCAGACCCAGACCCCGCCGATGGGCTTCGACACGACGCCGGTCAGCGCGGTCATCCCGGCGCGCGGTGCGTCGGCCCGAGCACCTCCGCGCGGCGTCGCAGCCACCGGAACAGGGCCACCACGAGTACGACCAGCCATCATCCACCGGAAGGCGGACGGGGACGGATCAACCGAACAATCCGTTCGTGCCACGCCGATGCCTCAATTTCCCTACGGTCGTCGTAGATGGTTCACTCTGTCGGTCCAGGGTGCAGGTCGAGTTTCAGATCGCGAGGAATCGACGCATGGCAGAAATCACTGGGGATCAGCGAGTTCAGTCCGAGGTACTCGAGGGTCTCGCGACCGCCGTGAACCACCGCCGATGGTTTGTTGAGCTGGCGCTGCCCTACCTGGGGGACAACCCGATCGAGATCGGCAGTGGCCTCGGTGACTACGTGCTCGAGTGGGCGCCGCACTTCCCCAGGTTCACGGCCACCGAGGCCGATCCCGACCGGTTGGTGGCACTGAAGGAGCGCCTCGCCGACGAGTCCAACGTCGAGGTACGGCAGATGCTGCTGCCGCAGCCGGAGCAGGAACGCGGCGACTACAGCGCGGCGGTCTCGTACAACGTGCTCGAACACATCGAGGACCACGTCGGGGCGCTGCGGAGCATGCGGGAACTGGTGCGTCCCGGCGGTGCGATCGTACTGATCGTGCCGGCGTTCGAGTTCGCCATGGGTCCGGCGGACATCGCCACCGGACACGTACGGCGCTACACCAAGAAGACGATGCGGGCCGCGCTCACCGACGCGGGGCTGACCGTGGAGCGGTTGCACTACGCGAACGCCCTCGGCCTCATCGGCTACTACATGGCGACGAACGTGTTCCGGCTGATGCCCAAGGAAGGCCCGATGGTGAAGGTCTACGACAGCCTGGTGCTGCCGGTGACCAAGGCGGCGGAGCAGCTCGTGCGGCCGCCGTTCGGACAGTCCGTCTTCGCCGTCGCCCGGGTACCCGGCGCGTCGAAGGCCTGACCGGAGAGCGACGACCGACACCGTTCCACCCGTCCCCGGTGTCGGCCGTCCACTTACTCCGGTTGGTTCAGCCCTTGACCTGGTACGTCGGCCGGATTACCGCCCGTGCCAGGGTGTGGAAGGTCAGGTTGAAGCCGACGTACGCCGGGCTCGCGTCCGGCGTGAGGTCGAGCTGCTCCACATCGAGGGCGTGTACGGCAAAGAGGTACCGGTGGACATGGTCGCCGGCCGGCGGGGCAGCGCCGCCGTACTCCTGGGTGCCGTAGTCGTTGCGGACGGCGAACGCACCACCCTCGACGGACCCGGCCTTGCCCGCGCCCCGGGGTAGCTGGGTGACCGACACCGGGATGTTGACCAGGACCCAGTGCCAGAAACCGCTGGTGGTGGGCGCGTCCGGGTCGTAGCAGGTGACCGCGAAGCTGCGCGTCCCGTCCGGGAAACCGGACCAGGCGAGCTGCGGCGACAGGTCGCCACCGCCCACGCTGGAGTGTACGAACTCGGTGCCCAGCGGCTCCCCGTCGCGCACGTCGTCGCTGGTCAGCGTGAACGCCGGCACCGGCGGCAGCAGGTCGTACGGGTCCGGCCCGATCGCTCGCTCAAGGTTCATCAGGATGTCCTTCCAAAGAGGGAGACTCAGTGTCTTTGTACCCTGTCCGGCCTGCCTCAGTGCTGCCGGTGGGGGAAACAGTGGGCGACAGGTCTCCCGGCGCCCACGACAACACCGGTGGTCCCCATTTTCGGAATACCGATCCGACCACTCGTACGGATGGCCCGCCGCCTATTTCAGCCGAGAATCGGCACCGGTTCGGAAACCCTCTGCCTCGCGTGCGGACGCGACTTTCATCCGGGCTTTTCCCGGCCGGGTCGTCGGCGCGCCCCCGACCGGCAGAGCGTGAACGACGGCTCGCTGGCTGCCGCGCCGGTCGACCGAGGCGGGGGGACCCCGGGTCCGTGGCTGCCGACGAGGGGACCAGCCCGCCTCGGCCCAATGGACATTTCTCTGATCCGGACACCGTGCCGGCAATGTCACCTCGTCGACAAATCCGACGTCGTCAACGTCCGGGACACAAGCGGGTACGCCTGTCGCAGTCAAACTGGTCACTGCGGCTACAACCACTCTCCGTGATCACGGATCGCGGGTCGCACCACTCGAAAGAAGCGGCATGGGTCACGGTTTAAGCAGGCCAAGAGGGGTTGGCAGGAGCAGAAGCGGCCCAGTAACGTCAGCCCGTCTGGTCCGGCCCTTAGTCACCGCGGGTGACACCGGAACAGGCCCGCTGAGTCGTAACTGTTACGAGCCGGGGACCCACAGTAGTTCTGGGGTGAATCCGCGAACCATTGGTTAGCGGTAGGGCGTGCTTCCCGCCCGAATCCGTCAGCTAACCCGGTAGGCGGTATCGGAAGGAGAACATGCTCGTGCAGCGCCGTACCTGCCGTGGCCCAACCCTCGATCCCCCCGGCCCGATCCGCCACCTGCCCCGGCTCGCCCGCATCGCGGTGCAGCCCGCGAAGGTAGCGCACTAGGCCCACTCCGACGACCGGCGACGCACACAGGTACGCGGTCGGTGGCGCGAGGACGCGCGTGACCGGTAGGTGATCCGAAATCGCCCGGCAATTCCCGTGGCGAGTTCATCCGGTAACGCATTTCACCGCATCGCGGTGACGGTTCCGCACGCCCCGATCCGGACCGACGGCTGGCGGTGAATCCGCCCCGCCGATAGCGCGTACCCCGGTCACGTACCCGGCCCCGGCAGAGACATCTCGCCATCCCGATTCATGTGCCCCCGATCGCAGATCGGCACATCTGCGGAGGATCTATATGAAGCATCGTCAGCAACTCCGACGCGTCGTGACCGCCAGCCCGTACCGGGCCGGTGCCGTCTCCGCCGCCGTTCTCGCCGTGGGTCTCACCACCGGCATCCTGCTCACCCAGGGCAACGGGTCCACCCCGCCGGCCAACGCCTCGACCATCGCGGTCGCGGAGAAGATGGGCGGCCAGGCCGGCGCCGAGGTCGCGCCCAGCCTGGTCACCCCGAGCCCGGCCACCCCGTCCCCGAGCGCCTCGACCTCGGCACCGGTTCCGGCGGCCCCGTCGTCGGCCCCGCCCACCGCCGCCAAGGCCGTGGCGACACCGACCAAGGCAGCCAAGAAGGCTCCCCCCGCGTCGAAGGTGCTCGACTACGACTACGAGGCGCAGATCAACGGCTGGTACTGCGGGCCGGCGGCCACCCGGATCGCCCTCACCGCCCGCGACCGTCAGCCGAGCCAGGACGACGTCGCCGCGGCCCTGGGCACCACGTTCAACGGGACCAACTCCGCCGACGACGTCACCCGTGGGCTGAACAGCCTGGCCAAGACCAACTTCTACACGAGCACGTTCATCCAGGGGGCCCCGTCCCCGGCCCAGATGGACCAGCTCCAGGCGGACGTCGTACATGCGGTCAGCAGCGGGTACGCGGTCGTCGCGAACATCGCCGGTTCGGCGACCGACACCGACGGCGGCTGGCACTCGTACGACGGTGGTCACTACCTCACCGTCGTCGGCTACCGCGACAGCGGACGGACCGTGCAGATCGCGGACCCGGCGTTCGTCAACGGGGTCAGCTCCTACTGGATGACCACGATCGACCTGGCCAACTGGATGGCCACCCGAGGCTACTCAGCCTGACCCGCCCTCCCCCCGGTCCCGGGTGCCGACCCAACCGGTCGGCACCCGGGGCTGTCCGTACCAGTGGGACGGTGGCCGCGTTGCCACAACCATCCACGTACGCGTGCGTTGACCCTGTCGTGACCATGGACCTCGCCAATCGGGCGGACACCGGCGACCGCAGGGTCCCGGCGACCGGCGGTGCTCCCGGTCGCTACTCCGAGCCGGTCGCCGCCGCGCGCCGGTACCCCGAACGAAAGGCACAGGTGGTGGCCATGGCCGGTCAGGTGTTCGCCCCGTGAGCCGCGTCGACGAGCCGCTGACCCGCGCGGGCATCTGGGAGGCGGCAGCGATGACCATCGCCCAGCACGAGGACCGGGGTACGTCCTACGCCCCCGGCACCTGCGCCTGTTGCACCCCGGACGGCTGCGCGCAGTTGAGCTGGGCGATGGAGGTACGCGCCGGACGTGATCCGGAGTACCCGATCGGCAGCCCGGCCCCGCCAACGCTGAAGTCGATCAGCTGACGCCCCAGCCCGACGAGCCCGAAACTGCCCGATCACCGTGGTAGGAAGTGCGATGCTCGTTCATGCGGCGAGCACGGAGACGTCGTACTTCCGAATCTCGGGGTCCCGGGTGATCAGGGTCAGATCTTCACAGCGAGCCTGGGCCACGAGCATCCGATCGAACGGATCACGATGAAACAGCGGAAGACGCCCAGCCGCGATGGCATGCTCGGACGTCACTGGGAGTTCGCGGAAACCGCTGGCGCGGATACGCTCAGGAAGATCGGCCGGCTCCTTGAGCTTGCCGATCGCCTGTTTGATGCAGACCTCCCAGACCGTGACCGGGCTGACATAGACATCCGGCTCGTGATCCAACTGAGCCTTGATCTCTTCCGCCAACGTCGGATCATCCGTCAACCACCAGATCACGACATGCGTGTCCAGGAGCAATCTCATCGCGGCATACCGAAGTCACCGGCGATGCTGTCGTTGACCTCGGCGGAGTCCCAGTCCTCTGTGGCGACCAGTTTTCCTCGTAGCGAACCGCGACCACTGCGGTCCACCCGGCGAGTCAGCGGGATGACCTTTGCGACCGGGTTGCCGGCACGGCTGATGATGATCTCCTCGCCGTGTTCGACCCGATCGATAATCCGTGACAGGTTCGTCTTCGCATCATGGATGTTGAACTGCATCGCCGCTTCGCCTGACATGTCGCCTCCTTAGCTAAGAGGTTAGTCCATCCCGCGTACTGCCGCTGCCAGCTGGTGAAGTCGCGGTTACCGACCGTCTGCCGCCTCGATGGCGAGCTTGGCGAATTCGTTCAGCCCGCCGTTCCACATGAAGTCGCTGGTCTGGGTCAGGGCGATCGCGACCAGGTCGGTGTGGGGGTCGTTGAACCAGGTGGTGCCGTACCCGCCGTCCCAGCCGTAGCGGCCCGGTACGGGCGAGATCTCGTCCGGCTCGACCGCGACGGACATGCCCAGCCCCCACCCCCGGCCGCCGAGCAGCATCCCGCCGGTGGAGATCTGCTCCGGGGTCAGGTGGTTGGTGGTCATCAGGTCGACCGACGCCTCCGACAGCAGCCGCTCACCCCGGTGCACCCCCTTCGCCAGCAGCAGCCGGGCGAAGGCCAGGAAGTCGTCGGCGGTGGACAGCAGGCCGCTGGAGCCGGACGGGAAAACCGGCGGGCTGGACCACTCGCTCGGGGTGGAGACCGTACGCAGTTCCATCTTCCCGGTCTGGAAGTCCGTCATGTAGTGGCTGGGCAGTCGCCTGGTGTAGTCGGCGGGCAGCCAGAAGCCGGTCTCGGTCATGCCGAGCGGCTCGAAGATCCGGGCCCGGAAGAAGTCGCCGAGCGGCTGTCCGGCGGCCCGCGCGACCAGGACACCCAGCACCAGCGTGCCGACGTTGTACTGCCAGCGCTCGCCGGGCTGGTACATCAGCGGCAGCGAGGCGAACCGCCTGATCCACTCGTCCGGCTCGTGCGGCGTACGCGGATCCGGCTGCCCGAGGACGAGTTGCAGCTCGTGGACCGCCTTGTTGATCGGGAACGGTGGGTCGAAGCTCGGTTCGGTGATCGTGCCGAATCCGAGGCGGAAGGTCAGCAGGTCCTCCACCAGGATCGGACGATCGGCCGGGACGGTCTCGTCGAGCGGCCCGTCGACCTGCTTGAGCACCCGGCGATCGGCCAACTCCGGCAACAGCCGGTCGACCGGCTCGTCCAGGCTCAGCCTGCCGTCCTCGACCAGCATCATCGTGGCTGCCGCGAGGACGGGCTTGGTCATCGACGCGATCCGGAACAGGGTGTCCCGCCGCATCGGCACATCGCCGCCGAAGGCGGTACACCCGATGGTCTCGACCCGTACGTCGTCGCCCTTGGCGACCAGGGTGACCAGGCCCGGCAGCTCGCCCTTGTCGACCCGCCCCGCCATGGCATCGCGCAGCCGGTCGAGTCCGGCCCGATCGAGTTCGCCTGTCATCTCACAACCTCCGATGCGTACGGTTCCACGAACGGGTCGAAGCAGCGTTCGGCGGATCGACATCCAATCGGGTCCATCTTCACCCTCGACACCGACAGTCGACGCCCCGACACATCGTGTCGGGCACCCCGGCGGCGAGTGGATTGCGATGGTGCGGGCGGGCGTTCCCGCTGTTCAGGGGCGGAGGGTGTGGGATTCGAACCCACGAAGAACATCGCTGCCCTTACCGGTTTTCAAGACCAGCGCCATCGGCCACTAGGCGAACCCTCCTTGGCCTCGGAAGCCGTACCCGGCGGTCCGTTGCCGTCGCCTAGTCTGCCATGAACCGGACCTACCCAGACGCCATGGTCCACAGGACTGGACAGGACGGCAGGTTTCGCCAGACTGGACACATGAAGGCGATCACTGTTCCGGAGCCGGGCGGACCCGAGGCACTGGTCTGGGCCGACGTTCCCGATCCCGAACTCGGTCCGGGCGAGGTGCTGATCGACGTACGCGCGACCGCCGTCAACCGCGCCGACGTCCTGCAACGGCAGGGCAGGTACGAGCCGCCGAAGGGCGGTTCGCCGTACCCGGGGTTGGAATGCTCCGGGGTGATCGGCGCGATCGCCCCCGACGTGACCGGGTGGCGGCTCGGCCAGGAGGTATGTGCCCTGCTCACCGGCGGCGGCTACGCGCAGCGGGTGGTGGTCCCCGCCGGGCAGGTGCTGCCGGTGCCGGCGAACGTCGACCTCGTCGACGCGGCCGGCCTGCCCGAGGTGGCCTGCACGGTCTGGTCGAACCTGGTGCAGGTGGCCCGGCTCGGCGGGGGCGAGACGCTGCTCGTCCACGGCGGTGGCAGCGGCATCGGCACCTTCGCCATCCAGTTCGGCACCGCCTTGGGCGCGAACGTGATCGTCACCGCCCGGGCCAGCAAACACGAACAGTTGCGCAAGCTCGGCGCCACCCACGTCATCGACTACACCGACCAGGACTTCGTCGAGGAGACCAGAGCCGCCACCGACGGGCGCGGTGCGGACGTGGTCCTGGACATCATGGGTGGGTCGTACCTGACCCGGAACGTGCAGGCGCTCGCCAACCACGGCCGGATCGTGGTGATCGGCCTACAGGGTGGCCGCAAGGGTGAACTGAACGTGAGCACCCTGATGTCGAAGTACGGCTCGGTCCACGGGACCGTCCTCCGGTCCCGCCCGTCGGCGCAGAAGGCCGCCATCGTACGGGGAGTACGCGACGAGGTCTGGCCACTGCTGGAGTCGGGCGTGATCCACCCCGTGGTGGACCGGCGGCTGCCGATCACCGAGGCGGCGCAGGCGCACCGGATCCTGGAGGACAGCAACCACCTCGGCAAGGTGCTCCTCACGCTGGAGTGATCGCGGTGGGTCGCGCTGGGTCGGGGCGGGTCGGGACGGATTGCCGCAGGTCGCGGCCGGCCCGGGACCGCCGCCGGCCCGCCCCTGGGACATCCCCCGGCCGCAGACATACAACGCCTTTCTCCTCTACATCAAAGATGATGTAGATACATCATCTTTGATGTACGAATCGAACGCGTTGTTTTGTCCGGCGGGGCGACCGGCAAGAGGCCCGGCGGGACGACCGGCAAGAGGCCCGGCGGGACGACCGGCAAGAGGCCCGGCGGGACGGGTGCGCTAGGCCCGGGCGGTGCGGGGGAGCATCAGGCGGGCGCCGGGTCCCTCGGCGGCCAACTCGTCGCCGGGGTTGTAGAGGGTGCACCGCTGCAACGACAGGCACCCGCAGCCGATGCATCCGTTCAGGTCGTCGCGGAGTTTGGTGAGCATCCGGATCCGCTCGTCCAGCCGACCCTGCCAGGCGGCGGAGAGCCGGGTCCAGTCCGCGGTGGTCGGCGTACGCGAGTTGGGCAGCGAGTCGAGCGCGGCGCGGATCTCCTCCAGCGAGATCCCGACCTGCTGCGAGATCCGTATGAACGCCACCCGGCGCAGTTCGCTGCGCTCGTACCGGCGCTGGTTTCCGCCCGTGCGTCCGGCCCGGATCAGCCCGAGCCGCTCGTAGTAGCGCAGCGCCGAGGGGGCCACCCCGGACCGGACGGCCAGATCGCCGATGGTCAATCCCTCCTGCACGATCACCCCTTGACTTGAAGTTAACTTCAACTCGCAGGCTAACCGCATGACAACGGCACCGACAACCAGCGCCGGGCTCGGCCCGCTGCTGCGCCGGCTCACCGGCGACGAGAAACACGGGCCCAGCGCGTTCTCGACCCTGGACGTGATCTGGGTGCTCTACGACCGCATCCTGCAGGTCGATCCCGACCGGCAGGACGCTCCCGAGCGAGACCGGTTCCTGCTCTCCAAGGGACACGGACCGGCCGCCTACTACGCCGTACTCGCCGCCAAGGGTTTCATCCCCGAAGCGTGGCTGGACGACCTCGCCGGGCCGGAGAGCCGGCTCGGCCACCACCCGGACCGGCTGCTGGTGCCGGGGGTGGAGATCGGCAGCGGCTCACTCGGGCACGGCCTCGGACTGGGCATGGGCAGCGCGCTCGGGCTGCGGGCCCAGGGCCTGACCCAACCCCGGGTGTACGTCCTGCTCGGCGACGCCGAACTGGACGAGGGCGCCAACCACGAGGCGATCGCGTACGCGGGTGCGACCGGACTGTCGAACCTCACCGCGATCGTGATCGACAACCAGTCGGCGAGCCACGGGTGGCCGGGCGGGATCGCCAGCCGGTTCACCGTCAACGGCTGGACCGCCGCGGGCGTCGACGGGCGGGACCGGGACGCCATCGAGGCCGCCCTGCGCGGCCACCAACCCGATCGGCCGCACGTCGTGGTGGCCCGGGTCGAATCGAAGGAAGGCTGACGAACATGTCCGGTACCGCAGTTCCGTGCACCATGCGGGAGACCTTCGTCAGCACGGCGACCGCGCTGCTCGCCGAAGCGCCGCGTACGGCCGTGGTGCTCGCCGACATCTCCGCCTCGGCGTTCGCCCCGGCCGCCCGAGCCCATCCCGACCGGGTGCTCAACGTCGGCATCCGCGAACAGTTGATGATCGGCGTCGCCGGTGGGCTCGCTCTGACCGGGCTGCGCCCGATCGTGCACTCGTACGCGACCTTCGCGGTGGACCGGGCGTACGAGCAGCTCAAGCTGGACCTGGACCATCAGGGCGTGGGCGCGGTGGTGGTCAGTGTCGGAGCGTCGTACGACGGTTCGAGCATGGGCCGGACGCACATGTCCCCGGCCGACGTGGCTCTGATCGACACGCTCGGCAACTGGACCGTGCACGTACCCGGTCACCCGGACGAGGTCCCGGCGCTGCTGCGTACCGCGGTCGGCAACGACGACGCGGTCTACCTGCGGCTGTCCACCCAGACCAACAACCGCCCGTACGAGGACAACGGGGGCCGGCTCCGGGTGCTCCGACGGGGAAGCGCGCAGGGGGCGGTGGTGGTGGCGGTCGGGCCGATGCTCGATCCGACGATGCGGGCGGTCGCCGGACTGGACGTCACGGTCGCGTACACGAAAACGCCCCGCCCGTTCGACACGGCGGGGCTACGTTCGCTGGTCGGCACCAGGGGTGCGGCGGAGGTGGTCCTGGTCGAGCCGTATCTCGCCGGTACGTCAAGCGCTCCGGTCGGGCAGGCGCTGACCGACGTGAGCCATCGGTTGCTGGCCCTGGGCGTGGGCCGCACCGACCTTCGACGTTACGGCAGCCCGGCGGACCATGCCCGGTGGCACGGGCTGGATCCGGCAGGCCTGCGCGCCTCGATCAGCGCTTTCCTGGGGTAGGGACGTTGCGGCGTCGGGCGCGTTCACGGCCGAGGATCCAGACCGCCTCGACGCCGTCCTTCCAGGTGATCTTCTTGCCCTCCTCGCGGCCCCGCGCGCGGTAGCTGATCGGCACCTCGTACGGGCGGATCTTGCGACGGAGCAGCTTGCCGGTGACCTCGGCCTCCATGCCGAACCCGCGCGACTTCACGTCGAGCGAACGGTAGAGCGCCACCGGCAGCAGCTTGAAACAGGTTTCCAGGTCGCCGATGTACGAGTTGAACAGGACATTGGCAGCGGTCGTGACGGCCTTGTTGCCCATCACGTACCAGAAGCTGTATGCGCTGTGGCTGCCGAATGTCCGATTTCCGTATACAACCGTGGCCCGCCCGTCGAGTACCGGGTCGAGCAGCTTCGGAATGTCCTGCGGGTCGTATTCGAGATCGGCGTCGAGCATCACCATGTACTCGCCGTCCGCGTGCGCGACCGCGGTCTTGATCGCGGCGCCCTTACCGGCGTTACGCGGGTGGGTGATCACCCGGAGCCGCGCGTCGTCCGCGCGACCGAGGATTTCGGCGGTGCCGTCGCGGCTGCCGTCGTCGACGACGAGCAGCTCGATCTCGCACGGGTAGTCGACCGCAAGTGCCTGTTTGAGGGCATCCGCGATGCGTTCTTCCTCGTTGTAAACCGGCATGAGGATCGATAGCTTCACAGGAGGTCTCCACGGTGCGGACGACGAATCGGCCCTAGCCTAGCTGGTCCCGCCGATTGGCAAAGTCCGGCGCTGTGCGTCGGTTGCCGGACCGCAGGCCATGT
This sequence comes from Micromonospora sp. NPDC004704, assembly GCF_053601675.1. Lineage (NCBI taxonomy): Bacteria > Bacillati > Actinomycetota > Actinomycetes > Micromonosporales > Micromonosporaceae > Micromonospora > Micromonospora sp. NPDC004704. The sequence goes on from NZ_JBSGCD010000013.1 coordinate 13,723, forward strand.
GGTGTTTACTTCCCGCCATGCCGGCTGCGTCGTCCGCGCTCGTGGTGGTGCCCCTCCTCGGGTACCTGTCCCTGCTGTACGCGGTACGCCCGGCCACGGGTACCACCGTCGGACCGTACCGGTTGGCCGCCGTCCGGGCCGCGCTGGCCACCGGCGCCTACGCCGTACTCGCCGTGGAGCTGCTCGGTGCGCTCGACGCGCTGACGCTTCCGGCGATCGCGCTCGCCTGGCTGATCTTCCTGGTCGCGGCGGTCGCCCTGGCCGTACTGCGCCGTCGCCGCGAGGGGCCGGGTCGGTGGGCGCCGGTCCGCGACCGGTTCCGCTCCGCCTGGCGTACGGCGAGCCGGGGCGAAAAACTGCTCGCCGGTACGGTCGCCGGCCTGCTCCTGGTCGATCTCGTCGTCGCCCTGCTGGCCGAGCCGAACAACTTCGACTCCCAGACGTACCACCTGCCGAAGATCGAACACTGGGTGGCCCAGGGGTCGCTGGAGTTCTGGCCGACCGCCATCCACCGGCAGGTCACCATCCCGCCCGGCGCCGAATACCTGCTGCTGCACCTGCGCCTGTTCACCGGCGGCGACGGGCTCTACAACCTGGTCCAGTGGGCCGCCGGGGTGGGCTGCCTGCTGCTGGCCGCCCGGATCGCCGCCCAGCTCGGCGGCGGCCGGCGCGCCCAGCTCCTCACCGCGTTCCTGGTCGGCACCACCCCGATGGTCGTACTCCAGGCCACCAGCACCCAGACCGACCTGGTCACCGCCGCCTGGGTGGCCTGCCTGGCGACGCTGGTCCTCGACGGGCTGACCCGACGTGTCACCGCCGGTACGGCACTCGCCCTCGGTACGGCCACCGGGCTGATCGCGGTCACCAAGACGAGCGGGTTGCTCGGCGCCGGTCCGCTGCTCGTCCTGTGGGCGCTCGCCCAACTCCGGCTCGGCTGGACCGGCGCCCACCCCGGTCGAGGCCGGGCGGTGTGGTCCACCGGGCTCGCCTCGGTGGTGATCCTGCTGGTCGCGGCGGTGGTCACCGGACCGTTCCTGCTCCGGGTCACGGCCGAGTTCGGTAACCCGCTCGGGCCGCCCCGGCTGCGCGAGTCGATCCCGATGCAGCGGCACGACCCCGGCTCGATCCTGGTCAACGCCCTGCGGATCGGGCAGACCGCGCTGGACACACCGCTGAGCGCGCTGACCGGCACCCCTGCCGGTGTGGTCGGCGACGCACCCGCCGAGGCGATCGAGGGCGGGGCGCGGCTGATCGGGGTGGACCCGCAGGACCGGGCGACCACGTTCGGCAAGACCACGTTCCCGGTCCAGGCGTGGTACCCGGACGAGGACCGGGTCGCGTTCCCCATCGCCGGCGCGCTGGCGCTGATCGGCTGCGTGTTCGCGCTGGTCCGCCCGCGTCGGATCAGTCCGGACCGGCCGGGTGCGCTGCGGGCGTACGCGGTGACGGTGGCGGTGACCCTGCTGCTGCACAGCGCGATGATCAAGTGGCAACCGTGGGGGAACCGACTGCTGCTGTACGCGCTGGTGATGGCCGTGCCGCTGGCCGGGCTCTGGCTGGACGCGCTGTTGCGTGCGCGTACCCGGGACAGGACGACCACCGACCGACCGGGCCGGCGCTCGGTGGCGGTCGTCCTGGCGGTCGCCCTGCTCGCCGGCTCGGCGCTGGCCGGCGTGCTCGCCGTGTCGTACGGCTTCCCCCGCCGGCTCGTCGGCCACGGCTCGGTGTTCACCACCTCCGACTGGGACACCCGGTTCCTGCGGCGTCCACAGTGGGCGGACGAGTTCCGGTGGGCCGCCGACCGGGTACGGGCGACCGACGCGCGACGGATCGGCCTGGTGCAGCAGAACGACAACTGGGAGTACCCGTGGTGGCTGCTCCTGCGCGACGGGGACGGGGGTGCCGAACGCGAGATCGTGGCGTTGCAGTCGGTGCTGCCCAAGCGGCCACCGGCCAGCCCGTCCAGTGTGGACGCCATCGTCTGCACCGGGATCCGTGCCGACTGCACCCGGCTCGTACCGCCGGGTTGGCGGGTCGAGTTCCGCGACTACGTCGGCGTCGCCCTCCCACCCGACCCCGGATGAGCCGGTGGATCAGCGGGGCGGTGGCAGCCAGACGGTGAACCGGGCACCGCCCTCGGGCGCGTGTCCGGCGTCGATCCGGCCGCCGAGCCGGCGGACCAGACCGGCGGCGAGCGCCAGTCCGAGCCCACTGCCGACCTTGCGTACGCCCCGGTAGCGCTGGTGCAGCGCACCCCGCTCGAAGGCCACCGCCAGGTCGTCGTCGGTGAAACCGGGCCCGCCGTCGCGTACCTCGATCACCCCGCCGCCGTCCGGGGCGACCGCCACGGCGAGCACCACCGGCGCACCCGGCGGTACCACCCGCAGCGCGTTCTCCAGCAGCCCGTCGACGACCTGCCGGATCCGTCCCGGATCGGTGTACGCCGACACCGGCCCGTCCGGCACCTCGGTACCGAGGTGCACCCCCAGGCCGGCGTACCGGGCTCCCCAGGTCTCGGCCGCGTCGGCGACCAGCCGAGCGAGGTCGACCGGAATCGGTTCGAGTGGAAAGTCGACCGCCTCCAGCCGGGCCAGCGCCAGCAGGTCGCTGACCAGCCGGTCCAGGTGTTCGGCCTCGGCGAGCATGGTCTGTCCCGCGCGTTGCGCCCCCTCCGGGCCGACCACCCCGTCGGCGATCGCCTCGGCGTAACCCCGGATCGCGGTCAGCGGCGTGCGCAGCTCGTGCGAGACCGAGAGCAGGAACTCGCGCTGCCGGCCCTCGCTGCCGGCCAGCGCGGCGGCGAGCTGGTTGAACGCGTACGCCAGGTCGGCCACCTCCTGCGGTGGCTCGACCGGCAACCGTACGGTCCGGTCACCGGAGCGCAGCCGCCCGGCGGCAACGGCCGCGTCGTGGATCGGCCGGGCCAGCCGGCGGGCGAGCAGCACACCGGCGACGACGCCAGCGGCGAGTCCCGCGAGCAGCGGTAACCAGAGGCTGCCGAGCACCGCCCAGGAGAGTCCGGTGGAGACCGGGCGGGCAAGCACCACCCCGTTGCCGCCGGGCAGGGTGCGTCCCTCGACCAGTGACGGAACACCGGCGACCGTACGGCGGCCGGAGAAGTTCCGCCCGGCACCTACCTGGTCGACCACCCGTGCCGGCAGACCCGGCCGGTCGGCCACCCCGGCCCGGATCAGGTACGCGTCGATGTCCTGGTTGCGCAACTGCCGGATGATCCGTTCCTCGTCGGCGGTACGGCCACGGTCGAGGCGCAGACGGAGGGTCTCGGCGGCCAACCGAGCCTGCGCGGAGAGCGCCTCCCGGGCCTGGCGCTGTGCCGCGTTGGCCGCCAGCGGTCCGGCCACCGCGGCGGTGACCAGCACCGACACCAGTGCCACCGCGCAACTGACCAGCACCGCACGGGCGGACAGGGTACGGCCGACCCGCCACCAACGCGGGGGTGGCAGGTCGGACGGGACCTCGGCGGACGGGTGCGTGTGGGGGCCCTGCCGGTCAGTCGGCACAGGCGTACCCGACTCCCCGGTGGGTCCGGATCACGTCCGCACCGGCGCCGAGCTTGGCGCGTACCTGCGCGACGTGCACGTCCACGGTCCGGGTGCCGGCGTGTGCCGCGTAACCCCAGACGGCGGCCAGCAGCTCGTCCCGGGTAAAAACCCGGCCGGGCCGGGCCATCAGGTGCGCGAGCAGGTCGAACTCGGTCGAGGTGAGCTGCACCGCGGCGCCCGCGACGGCCACCGTACGCCGGGCGGGGTCGAGGGTGACCGGCCCGGCGGCGCGCGGGCGTTCGGTCCGGTCCGGCGGCCCCGCCGCCCGGCGCAGTACGGCCCGGATCCGGGCGACCAGTTCCCGTGGGCTGAACGGCTTGGTCACGTAGTCGTCGGCGCCGAGTTCCAGCCCGACGATCCGGTCCGTCTCGTCGTCGCGGGCGGTGAGGAAGATGACCGGGGTCCAGTCCCCGTCCTCGCGCAACCGGCGGCAGATCTCGGTGCCCGCCAGTCCGGGCAGCGAGATGTCGAGTACGCAGGCGACCGGGCGCAGCCGTCGGGCGGCGGCGAGCCCGGCGGTGCCGTCCCGTTCGACGTGCACACCGAATCCGTCCCGGACCAGGTAGAGCCGGACCAGATCGGCGATGGCCGGCTCGTCCTCGACTACCAGGACGAGTCCACGAGCGGGTACGTCGTCCGTCACCCGACCATGATGGCCGACTCCGGGCGGGCCGGACATGGCGGCTCTGTTCGAGTTCTGTACGGATCCGGTACGGCGGTTCGCGCGGCGGGTCGACTCAGATCGCCACGGCCGGGCTGAACTTCGGCCGACGGGCCTCTTTCTGGCGCGTCGCCGCCTGCGGTTCGGGTACGCCGGCACCGAGGAACACGTGGTCGAGCAGGGCGTCGAGATGCACCACCGGCTGCCGCCGGCCGGCTCTGATCAGGTAGCGCTCCCGGACGCCGTCCACCGCGGTCGCGGTGAACTCCATGACGGGCAGCCGGGGGTCCGGGGCCCAACTGACGTTGTTGAGGTGCCGCAGATCGGTGTTGAGGTGCAGGCTGAGCCGGTGCAACAGGCGGCTCTGCTGGGTCACCACCAGCCGGTGGCCGGTGAGCAGGAGCAGGTGACCGCCGGACACCGGCGCGTCCGGTCGGATGCAGCGGGCAACCAGGACCGTGGCGTCGTCGGCGGCCACGCACCGCCGGAAAACCGGCAGGTGCCTGCTCAGAATCGGCTCGGCCAACCCCGCCTCCGCCGCAGCCGGCAGGAACGTTCGGAAGAAGAGGTCCATGCGATATCCAACGAGACGTCACCTGAATCTGACGTGGCGCAGGCATGGATGAATGTGAAATTACAGAACTTCCACGATGGCAAGTCCATGCTCCGACGGCGCGTCGGATGCCCATAAGCGGACAAACAACTACAGCAGCTCCACGATGGTGGCGTTGGCCATGCCGCCGCCCTCGCACATCGTCTGGAGGCCGTACCGGATGCCGTTGTCCCTCATGTGCTGCAACATCGTGGTCATGATGCGGGCGCCCGAGCCGCCGAGCGGGTGGCCGAGGGCGATCGCGCCGCCGCGCGGGTTGAGCCGGTCCGGGTCTGCCTCGGTCTCGGCCAGCCAGGCCAGTGGCACCGGGGCGAACGCCTCGTTGACCTCGTACACCCCAATTTCCTCGATGCCCAGTCCGGCCCGGCGCAGCGCCTTCGCGGTGGCCGGAATCGGTCCGGTCAGCATGATCACCGGGTCGTCGGCGGCGACCACCGCGGTGTGGATCCGGACCAACGGTCGCAGGCCGTGCTGACCGGCCCACTCCGAACTGGTCACCGCGAGCGCGGCGGCACCGTCCGAGATCTGCGATGCCGAACCGGCGGTGACCACACCGTCGGGCCGGAACGGGGTGGCCAGTTCGGCCAGCCGGGCCAGCGTGGTGTCCCGGCGGATGCCCTCGTCGGCGGCGACCTTGCCGCCGTCGGCGACCGGGACCGGGGCGATCTCCGGGTCGAACGCGCCCGCGTCCTGGGCGGCGGCCGCCTTCTCGTGACTGGCCAACGCGAACTCGTCGAGCTGGGTACGGGACAGCCGCCACCGCTGCGCCATCAACTCGGCCCCGATCCCCTGGTTGAACGGCACCGGATCCGAGGCGGCGAAGCCGTCCACCCCCCGGTAGCGGGCCCGTACCTGGTCGCCGTACGGCAGCCCGTCGGTGCCGGAGGCGGGCACCTGGATGCTGCTGCCCATCGGCACCCGGGTCATCGACTCCACCCCGCCGGCCACCACCAGCTCGGCCTGACCGGAGATCACCGCGGCGGCGGCGAAGTGCAGCGCCTGCTGGCTCGAACCGCACTGCCGGTCGAGCGTGGTGCCGGGCACCGACTCCGGCCAGCCCGCACCGAGTACGGCGTTGCGCCCCACGTTCCACGCCTGCTCGCCGACCTGGGAGACGCAGCCCCAGATCACGTCGTCCACATCAGCCGGATCCAGGCCGGTACGTTCGGCCAACGACCGCAGCACGTGCGCGGACAGGTCGACCGGATGGACCGTGGCCAGACCGCCCCGGCGTCGCCCGACCGGGGTGCGTACCGCGCCGACGATGACCGCGTCTCTCATCACAACTCCCCGGTAACTTAGCCTGCTCCGATCGTACGCGGGCTGGCTCGCCGCCCCGCGATCCTGGCATCCTGGATCGGTGCACCCCGATCAGAGCGTGACGCCGACCCGCTGGCGGGTTCGCCCCGCCGTGCCCGTACTGAAGGTCACCGGTGCGGTGGTCCTGGTCGGGCTGGGCCTGCTGCTCGGTGGCGGAGACCCGGTGCCGATCGGGGTGACCGTGCTGGCCGCCGTCGGACTGCTCGGCTGGGCCGTACGCGACCTGGTCGCTCCGGAGAGGCTCGCCGTCGACCCGGCCGGGGTGACCGTGATCAGGGGATTCGCCGGTCGCCGGCACCTCGCCTGGACCCAGATCGAACGGATAGCGGTGGACAACCGGCCCCGCCTCGGTCTGCGTACGGACACCCTGGAACTCGACGCCGGTGACTCACTGCACTTCTTCAGCCGCCACGACCTCGGTGCCGAGCCGGGCGAGGTGGCCGACGCCCTGCGCGCGGCCAAGTTCGGCGCCGGCCGAGGAGCCGCCGACCCCGCCTGATCCGGCGGGGTCGCGCCGACGTTGGTGGCCCACCTCGGGCCGCCGGTCGTCAGCCGAGCAGCAGTGAGGTCCGGAGCACGGTCAGACCGATCAGCGCGATCACGATCACCGCACCACCGGTGGCCTGGAAGACGGACCGGCGCATTCGCGGGGCGTAGGCGAGCACCAGCGCCATCAGTGCGCCGATCACCAGGCCGCCGAGGTGCCCGGCGATCGAGATGCCGGGCACGGCGAAGGTGAAGACCAGGTTGACCACGAGGACCGGCACCACCGCCGAGGTGTCCCGACCCATCCGGCGCATGATGATGAACAGCGCGGCGAAGAGCCCGAAGATGGCGGTCGAGGCGCCCACGGTCTGGGCGTTGGGCGCGGAGAACAGGTACGCGGCCACGTTCCCGCCGAGCCCGGCGATCAGGTAGAGCGCGAGGAAGCGCAGCGGCCCGAGGGTCGCCTCCAGGGTGCGGCCGAGCATCCAGAGCGCCCACATGTTCAGCAGCAGGTGCACGATCCCGTAATGCAGGAACATGGCCGTGAACAGGCGGTAGTACTCGTCGGCGGCGACTCCGTGCGGGGCGCCGAACGGCTGGTACGACGCGAAGCCCAGCACCGAGCCCCACCGGGTGAGCGGGGTGCCGCCGCCGAGCAGTCCGCCGAGCCCGCCACCGGCGACCGCGTCGCCGCCACCGGCCGACGCGATCGAGATCAGCATCAACAGCACGTTGAGGCCGATCAGGGTCTTGGTCACGTACCCGGCGCGGCCGGCGGCACCGCCACCGAAGGCGGTACGCGCCGGCCGCTGGGTACGCCGGCCTTCCGAAACGCACTCCGGGCACTGGTGCCCGACCGACGCTTCCCGCATGCAATCAGGGCAGATCGGCCGGTCGCACCGGGTGCACCGGACCCAGGTCTCCCGACCCGGATGGCGATAGCAGACCGGGGTGGTCGGGGGCGACTCGCTCACGCGGCCACCTCACTGCGCTTACTCAACGCCCGCCACCTCGCTGCACTCGGGGTGCTCTCGCTCATGCACGCAAAGGGTACCCCGGTCGGTGGTCAGTCGCCGATGCGCTCGATCTCCACCCGCTCGATCACCACGTCCTGACGGGGCCGGTCGGCCGGGTCGGTCGGGGTGTTGGCGATCGAGTCGACAACCTTCACCGAGTCGTCGTCGGCCACCTGGCCGAAGATCGTGTGCCGGTTGTTCAGGTGCGGGGTCGGGCCCACGGTGATGAAGAACTGCGAACCGTTGGTGCCCGGTCCGGCGTTCGCCATCGCGAGCAGGTACGGCCGGTCGAAGCGCAGCTCCGGGTGGAACTCGTCACCGAAGTTGTAACCGGGGCCACCCCGGCCGGTGCCGGTCGGGTCGCCCATCTGGACCATGAAGCCGCTGATCACGCGGTGCGAGATGGTGCCGTCGTAGTACGGCCCGCTGCCCGGCTGCCCGGTGCGCGGGTCGGTGTACTCCTTCGTGCCCTCGGCGAGCTCGACGAAGTTGCGCACCGTCTTGGGCGCGTGGTTGGGGAAAAGTTCCAGCCGGATCGGACCGGCGTTGGTGTGCAGGGTGGCGTAAATGGCCTCGGCCACGGGGTACTCCTCGATCGTCGTGGACTTGCCGGCCGGGGGACGCAGACCGGCAGGCACGGGTCAGTTTCCATGCGGATCCTCCCATGTGCCCGTTCCGGCCGTGCGGAGGCATCCAAAGGTGGAGGATGACGGAGGAACAACCCGAGGAGGTGGAGACCGGTGTTTGGATTCGGGCGCCGCAAGTCCCACACGCAGCTCGTCCGTACCGAGCTGGGTGAGGGCTTCGGTCACATCAGGCAGGCTGCCGGCCACGCGGCGGAGGGTGTCGGCGCGACCGTCGGCCCCCGCGTACAGGTGGCCCGCAACTACCTCGCGCCGACCGCGACGAAGGTCGCGCAGACGGCAGCCGATGGTTGGGGATCGACCATGACCGCGATCGCGCCTCTCGCCGTGGCCGCGTTGGCCGGCGCTCGCCAGGCCGGCACGGGCACCGGTCGGACGGGGATCGGGAACCTGACGGGATCTAAGAAGAAGATGATGAGAGCGATGCCGAAGAACAAGCGGAAGTCGAACACGTCACGTCGGCGCTGGACCATGCTCACCGGACTGCTCGCGGCCGGCGCGGTGGCCGGTGCGGTGGGGGCGGTCGCCATGCGCCGCCGGCACCAGGAGCACTGGGAGACGTACGAGCCGTTGCCGGCACCGGAGACGAGCCGCAGCGATGGTCGGGCGACCGCCGGTGGCGGCCTCAGCTCCAGCGCCGGTGGCGCCGGTCGACCCTCCGGTGAGAGCGCCGCGGGGGCGACGAAGCCGAAGCCGGTCACCATCGAGAAGGTCCGGGACCGGACCGCGGTAGCCGGGGAGAAGATCTCCACTACCGCCGGTACGGCCGACGGTGCCAAGTCCACCGCCAAGGCCGGGGCGAAGCCCGACGGGCTGCTCGGCACCGGACCGGCAGGCAACAGCCGGAGCTGACCGCTCGCGAGCGGTCAGAGCCAGCGGTTGCGCCGGAACCAGCGGTAGAGCCCCAACGAGATCGCCACCATGAGGGCGGCCACCACCGGGTAGCCGTACTTCCACTGGGTCTCCGGCATGTACGCGAAGTTCATGCCGTACACACCGGCGATCGCGGTCCAGACGGCGGCGATACCGGCCCATGCGGCGATCTTGCGCATGTCGTTGTTCTGGTCGACGGTGACCTGGGCGAGTCGCGCCTGCAGGATCGAGTTGAGCAGGTCGTCGTACGAGTTGACCTGTTCGACGGTCCGGGTGAGGTGGTCCTGGACGTCCCGGAAGTAACGCCGGATCTCCTTGGGCACGTCCCGGTTGACCGTGCCGGTCAACATCATCAGCGGCCGTTGCAGCGGGACCACCGCGCGCTTGAACTCGACCAGCTCACGCTTCATCTGGTAAATCCGCTGGATCCGGCCGTGCGCCTTGACCGAGAACACCTGGGCCTCCAGGGTGTCCAGGTCGGCCTCTACCTGGTCGGCGACCTCCAGGTAGAGGTCGACCACCCGGTCGGTGACCGCGTACGCCACCGCCCACGGTCCCTGTTCCAGCAGCTCCTTCTTGCCCTCCAGGTCGGCCCGGACGGCGGCCAGCCGGCAGGCGTCACCGTGCCGGACGCTGATCACGAAGCGGGGGCCGATGAAGAGCATCACCTGGCCGGTCTCGACCACCTCGGAGGTCTCGGTCAGCTCGCCGTGCTTCACGTACCGGGCGGTGCGGAGCACCAGGAAGCTGACCTCGCCGAACCGTTCCAGCTTGGGGCGCTGTTCGGCCTTGACCGCGTCCTCGACGGCCAGCTCGTGCAGGCCGTACGTCTCGGCGATGCCCGCCATCTCCTCCTGACCCGGCTCGTGCAGCCCGAGCCAGACGAACGCGTTGGACTTGCTGCCGTCGGCGGAATTCTGCTCGGCGGCGGCCAGCGCGGAGGCGTAGTCCCATTCGCCGGGCTGGCGCACCCCGTCGACGTAGAGGCCGCAGTCGACCACGCCGGTACGGACTCCGCCGGGCGTGGATGCGTGGTGCTGGCCGGGGTCGGCGTTGAGCCTGCGCCCCATCGCCCGGACCGGTTCGATCCAGGAGCGGGGTCGGACCCGGACCCGCCCGTCACTACCCGTCTGGTCCCGGTCGAGTCGCTCTGCCATGGGCCTGCCCGCCCCCCTCCGTGATTCTCGGTACGCGGCTTGCAGGCTACGCCGAGAGTCGCCGTACGCCGACCGCACCGGGGGAAGGGTCGGCGCCGGGTGGACCGACCGCGTCGGGGGGTAAGGTGCGGTCGGCCCACCCGGCGCCTTTGGGGGCGGGGGGCTATGCATTTGGGTCCTGCCGGTCGAACGCGGCAGGACCAGCACGGACAACGTCGTGGCTGGTGGCCGGGTCGAAACGCGACAGGCGCTCGCAGCATTGTGGGCCGTTTGCCGGGTCCGGTGGGACCCCCGGACCGGCAAAGGCGAACTTCTGTCGGGTATCTGACAGTTCTTTAGTGGCCGACGCCGATTCTTTCTGATCAACGCCCGTTTCTTGCGTACCGCTTTCCGTGCTCAGTTCTGGCCGCGGACCTCGTCCACCGCGGCGGCCAGCCGGCGTACGCCCTCCTCGATCTGGTCGACCGTGACCGCCGAGTACGCCAACCGCAGCGCGTGGTGCCCGCCCTCGATCAGGAAGTCACTGCCCTTGACCACGGCGACCCCACGCTCGGCGGCGGCCGGCGCCAGCCGGTCGACCCGTACGTCCGGGGGCAGCTCGATCCAGAGGAAGTAGCCGCCGTCCGGCTCGTAGAACCGGACACCCGGGATCTGGGCGCGCAGCGCCTCACCAAGCAGACGGGCCCGCTCGCCGAGCGCGGTGCTGACCGTCTCGATCGAGCGGTCGATGTCACCGGAGACGCAGAACTGGTAGACGGTCGCCTGCGCGAACATGCCCGGCGAGATGTAGAGGTTGGTGGCCTTCTTGGCGATCTCGGCGATCAGCGCGGCCGGTCCGATCAGGTAGCCGACCCGGACCCCGGGGCAGACCGTCTTGGTGAAGCTCGACGCGTGCACCACGACGTCGTGCTCGTCCAGGGAGAGCATCGAGGGGATCTGCTCACCCCGGAACCGGATGTCCGCGTACGGGTCGTCCTCGAAGATCGTGAAGCCGTACTCGGCTGCCAGGGCGAGCAGGGTCCGCCGCTTCTCCAGCGAAAGGGTCACCCCGGCCGGGTTCTGGTAGTTCGGGATGATGTGCGCGAGCTTCGGACGTACCCCGGACTCGAGCAGCTTGCCCAGCTCCTCGGTGTCGATGCCGTCCGGGTGGATGGTCACCGAGTGCAGGTCGCCGCCCTGCTGCTGCAGGTTGAGCAGGGTCCGGTCGTAGGTCGGCCGTTCCACCACCACCGAGTCGCCGGGCCGGACCAGGTGCTCGAAGAGGAACGCGTCGGCCTGCAACGAACCGTTGGTCACCAGCACCTGGTCCACCGCGACGCCGTGCTTGCGGGCGATCCACTCCCGCAGGGGCGGGTAGCCCAGCGACGTTCCGTAGGCGGTGACGCCGGCCGGGTCCGCGTCCAGCGCGCGTACGGCCGCGGCCTTCAGCCCTTCGATATCGATGATGTCCAGCGACGGAGCGCCACGGGCAAAGGAGATCAGCTGCTCGGCAGTCATGACTACCCAGCGTACGGGCGACCCCGGCCGCTCCGGCGGCGGCACGGCGATGTCCGAATCCTGGAAAACGGGACCGACTCCGTCCCAACCCGCGCGCCGAACCAGGGGTACGCGCACCGCCCCGACGTCGGTGCACCCCGGAATAGACCCTGTTCACAGCGCACATCCGGGAACTAATCTCGACCCGTGCCCACCGACCCCCTCCGGTGCGCCGGAGCCCTGATCGTCGACGACGACGGTCGGATCTTCTTCCAGCGCCGGTCCCCGCAGCGAAAGCTCTTCCCCGACACCTGGGACATCGTCGGCGGCCACCTGGAACCCGGCGAGGGGATCGAGGACGCGCTGTCGCGTGAGGTGACCGAGGAGACCGGCTGGACCGTGTCGGTGGTCCTCGGCCTGGTCGGTGAGTACACCTGGACCGGCAACGACGGGTTCACCCGACTGGAGAGCGACTTCCTGGTACGCGTCGACGGCGACCTGACCCGCCCCCGGCTCGAGGTGGGCAAGCACACGGAGTTCCGCTGGCTGAACGAGCACGAGATCGAGGTGCTGGACGAGCACCGGCACGTCAACGACGGCATGATCCGCCGGATCGCCGAGGACGCGTTCGCCGCCCTGCACGCGATCGGCCTCTGACCGGTCCGGCCGCTGCCCGGTCCGGCTGGAAACCGCCGTTCTGTCCCTCGGGGCTATCCTCCGTGCGGTAGTCGTTGTCACAAGGAGGATCCACTGATGATCGGATTAGTGCTCGCCGCAGGGGCCGGGCGCCGGCTGCGCCCGTACACGGACACCCTGCCCAAGGCGCTCATTCCGGTCGATGGTGGCACGACCATCCTCGACATCGCGCTGCACAACCTCGCCGAGGTCGGGCTGACCGAGGTGGTCGTCGTGGTCGGCTACGCCGCCTCCGAGGTACGCGACCGCCAGGCCGCCCTGGAGCAGCGCCACGGCGTACGGCTGACCCTGGTGCAGAACGACAAGGCCGAGGAGTGGAACAACGCGTACTCCCTCTGGCTGGCCCGGGACCACTTCGCCCAGGGGGCGTTGCTGGTCAACGGCGACACCGTGCACCCGGTGAGCGTGGAGCGGACCCTGCTGGCCAACCGTGGTCCGGGCATCCTGCTCGCCATCGACGACGTCAAGAAGCTGGCCGACGAGGAGATGAAGACCATCCTCGACGCCGACGGTCAGCTCACGAAGATCACCAAGCTGATGGACCCGGCCGACGCGTACGGGGAGTACATCGGCGCCACCCTGATCGAGCCGGCCGCCGCGCCCGCCCTGGCCGACGCGCTGGAGGCGACCTGGCGCCGGGACCCGAACCTCTACTACGAGGACGGCTACCAGGAGTACGCGAACCGGGGCGGTGAGGTGCGCGGCACCCCGATCGGTGACGTGGAGTGGGTCGAGGTCGACAACCTCGCCGACCTGACCCGGGCCCGTGAGATCACGAGCTGGCAGTGGGCGACCGGGTCCGGCACCGACGACCGGCCGACCGGCAGTTAGGGGAGTCGGGTGCCGCTGCTAGCCCGTACGGTCAACACGCCACTGATCATCGAGGTGCGCCGGGGCGCGATCGCCGACCTCGGCCCCCTCCTCGCCGACCAGCGCATCTCCGCCGGTGGTGACGTGGCGGTGGTGGTCGGCCCTGGGCAGGGTGAACGGATCGTCGAACTGATCCGCCCCACCCTCGGTTCCGCCGACGTGTTCACCGTCGCCGGTGGCACCCTGGACGCCGCCCTCGAACTCGGCGACAAGCTCCGCGCCCGCTCGTACGACGCGGTTGTCGGCATCGGCGGGGGCAAGACCATCGACACCGCCAAGTACGCCGCCGCCCGGTACGGCATCCCGATGGTGTCGGTGGCGACCAGCCTCGCCAACGACGGGATCGCCTCCCCGATCGCCACCCTCGACCACGACGGGGGACGCCCGTCCTACGGTGCGCACATCCCGATCGCGGTCGTGGTCGACCTGGACTTCGTCGATTCCGGCCCGGACCTGCACAACCGGGCCGGAATCGGGGAGCTGCTCAGCAACATCAGCGCGCTCGCCGACTGGGAGCTGGCCCGCGAGATGTGCGGTGAGCGGGTGGACGGGCTCGCCGCCACGCTGGCCCGTACCGGCGCCGAGGCGATCATCAACCATCCCGGCGACATGACCGACGACGGTTTTGTCACCATCCTCGCCGAGTCGTTGATCGCGAGCGGCCTGGCCATGGCGATCAGCGGCACCAGCCGGCCGTGCAGCGGCGGTTGCCACGAGATCATGCACGCGATGCACCTGCTCCGGCTCGGCACCGGTTCGCACGGCGAGCAGGTCGGTCTCGGCGGCCTCTTCTGCACCTTCCTCCGGGGTGACCTGCCCCGGTTCCGGCAGATGGCGAGCTGCCTGCACCGCCACGGCCTGCCGATCCTGCCGGCCGATCTCGCGCTGACCGACGACCAGTTCGTCGACGTGGTTCTGCACGCTCCCCGGACCCGACCTGACCGCTACACGATCATCGAGCACCTCGACCTGTCGCCGGACGGGATCCGCGACCGGCTGGCAGACTACGCCGATGCCCTCCGTGACCACCTCCGCTGAGCCGTCCCGTCCGACCACCGCCGACTTCTACCGGGTGAACCGGGGCGGCGGCCTGTTCAGCGAGGCGTTCAGCCAGCGCCTCGGTGCCGGCTTCGCGCTGCTCGCGTACCGCCTGGGGTTGAGCCCCACCGCGTTGACCATGGGGAACCTGGTGCTCGGGCTGGCCGCCTCGGTCGCCGTGGTGGCGCTGGCCGGGCCGGTCGCCGACGGGGACGTACCGGCCTGGGTGGTCGGGCTGATCGCGCTGGTCGGCTGGCAGGTCGCGTACGCCCTGGACTGTGCCGACGGGCAGCTCGCCCGGGTCACCGGGCGGGGCAGCCCGGCCGGTGCGCGGGTCGACATCCTCTGTGACGTGGCGGCCCAGATCGCCCTGGTGACCGCGCTCGGGGCGACCGCGGTGGCGCAGCGCCCGAGCACCCCGGTCTGGCTGGTCGCGGCGTTCGCCGGGACCTGGATGGTCAACCTGGTCACCTCGGTGATGCAGGCGGGTCCGAACCACGCCAGCATGGTCACCTCGACCAGTCTGCCGGTACGCCTGGCCAAGCTGATCCGCGACTACGGCGCGGTGATCTTCGTGGCCGCCCTGGTCCTGATCCTCGTCCCGGCCGCCACGATCTGGATCATCGCGGCCTTCACCGTGGTCAACGGCGGCTTCCTGCTCGCCAGCATCGCCTTCTCCGCCCGCGCCTCCCTCCGCTGAGGCCTATCCGAGGCTCGCCTCGTCGATCTAGGGCAAATACGTGTGATCGGAGATCAGGTCACAGGTATTTGCCCTAGATCGACGGCCGGTGGATGAGGGAGCGGTAGGTGGCGAGGAGTTGGGTGGTGACTACGTCGGGGTGGAAGGTGGCGAGGTAGCGGGCGCGGGCCAGGGGGGCGAGCGCGGGGGCGGCGGCGCGGGCGGTGGGCAGGGCGGCGGCCAGGGCGGTCGCCTCCGCCGGCACCACCCAGCCGGCGGCGGTCGGCGGATGGTCCATCCCGATCAGGTACGGCACCCCGCCGAGCGCCGTACCGAGCACCGGTCGGCCGGCGGCGAGCGCCTCGATCACCACCGTCGGCAGTACGTCGTGCCAGGTCGGTACGGCCACCACCACCGCGGCTGCCCGTACGGCGGCCCACACCCCGGCGCGATCCAGCGGGCCGAGGTACTCGATGTCGGTACGTTCCCGGGCCGCCGCCTCGGCCAGTGGGCGCAGCTCGCCGTCCCCGGCGATCCGGAGCGGGCCGAGGGACCCGTCGGGGTGCTGCCGCCAGGCCTGGAGCAGCAGGTCGAGACCCTTCTCCGGGGAGAGCCGGCCGAAGAAGAGGAAGCCGTCGCCGAGCGGGGCCGGCTCGCCCGGATCGGGGATCGCGTTCGGCTTGATCACGATCCGGTCGTCCGGGATGCCGTACTCGCGTAGGTGGTCGGCGACCGCGGAGGTGAGGGCGATGAACCGGTCGACCGAACGCCACGTGGGCCGGTGGACCGCCAGGGTGGTCGCCATGAGCGCGCTCTGCGCCCGGGAGCCCCGGTAGCAGCGGTGCACGATCGCGGGCACGCCGAGCGCCCGTCCTCGGCAGTCGTGGCAGATGTGCCCGTCCCGGAAGTACAGCCCGGAGGAGCAGACCTGCCGGTAGTTGTGCACCGTCTGGACCACCGGCACACCGTGCCGGTGCGCGGTCCGCACCACCCAGGGTGACAGGAGGGGGTACGGATTGTGCAGGTGCAGTACGTCCGGCCGTTCGGTCTCGATCAACCGGCTCAGATCCTGCTGCGCCTGGGGCGCGTAGATGGGCGAGATCGGCAACAACACCTTCGCGCTCTTGGGCATCGCCGGGATCTCGTCCGAGCTGCGCAGGAACGGCAGCACGTCGACCCCAGCCCCGGTGAGCTGGGCGATCTCCAGATCGACCATGGTGTTCTCGCCCGACGGCTGAGCTTCTCGATACCGGTTGTGCGCTACGACCACCTTCACGCGACTAGAGGCTACCGTTAGTGACGTGCCCGAACTGCCTGAGGTAGAGGCGCTCGGCGCCTATCTGCGCGAGCGCGCGGTCGGCCGCCGGGTGGAGCGACTCGAGGTCGCCGCCATCAGCGCCCTGAAGACGTACGACCCGCCGCCGTCGGCCGCGTCCGGTCGCTCCGTGACCGGCGCCGGTCGGTACGGCAAGTTCCTCGACGTCCGGTTCGACGACGGCCTGCACCTGGTGGTCCACCTGGCCCGTGCCGGCTGGCTGCACTACCGGGAGGCGTTCCCGTCCACCGCCCCGCTCAAGCCCGGCAAGGGTCCGATCGCGGTCCGGGTACGCCTCGACGACAGCTCCGGCTTCGACCTCACCGAGGCCGGTACGCAGAAGAAGCTCGCCGCGTACCTGGTGACCGATCCGGCGCAGGTGCCCGGGGTGGCCCGGCTCGGCCCGGACGCGCTCGCCGCCGACCTGCCCCTGTTCAGCGAACGGCTGCGCGCCAAGCGCGGACAGGTCAAGGGGGTCCTGACCAACCAGGAGATCCTGTCCGGGGTGGGCAACGCGTACTCCGACGAGATCCTGCACGCCGCCCGGCTGTCCCCGTTCGCGATCACCGACCGGCTCACCGACACGCAACTCGCCGCCCTGCACGCGGCGACCCGGCAGGTCCTCGGTGACGCGGTCGCCCGGTCGGTCGGGCAACGGGCCGCCGAGTTGAAGGGCGAGAAGCGGTCCGGGCTGCGGGTGCACGCGCGTACGGGGCTGCCCTGCCCGGTCTGCGGCGACACGGTGCGTGAGGTCTCGTTCGCTGATTCGAGCCTCCAGTACTGCCCGACCTGCCAGACCGGCGGCAAGCCCCTGGCGGACCGCCGACTATCGCGACTTGTGCGTTAGGTGACCAACAATTGGCTGAGGGTAGAAATCGCCCAGGTGGAGATGGAATCTCCATCGGACAGATCTGGCCAGGACGCCATCCATCGGTATAGTGACCCGGTCCGAGGCGCTTATCGGGCGGTGCCGGCTCGCTCTCATCGCCCGTCGGTGGAGCGTAAAGTCCCTCCGGTCGACGCCCCTACCGGGGCCTGCGTGGGAGACTGAGACGGTGGGCGACCCGAGCCCTTTCGGCGAATGGGCGGCACGTGTCACACGGGAGGACGTAGGTGAGGTGACGACAAGCCTCCAGCGCCCGGTAACTGGCACTGGCCGGAATGGCCCGGTACGACACGTCGACAGCTTCGAGATCCAGCTGCCGGCGACTCCGCCACCGAACGGCGTACCCCGTTCCGCCTGGGCCAAGGTCAGCCGGCGGGTCTCGCGGTGGCACCGTCCGTACATCCTGATCCTGCTCCTGCTGGACTTCGGCGCGGCCGCGTTGGCGAGCTGGGTGTCGATCCAGCGGTTCGAGAAGGCCACCTCCGGTTTCAACGGCGCGGACGTCGACGCCACCTGGTTCCACACGGTGACGTACCTGTTACTGCCGCTCGGTTGGCTGCTGGTGCTGTGGGGCAACCGTGCCTATGACCGGCGCTATCTCGGCATCGGCACCGAGGAGTTCAAACGCGTCGTACGGGCCGGCATCGTGGTCGCGGCGAGCGTTTCGTTCCTCGCCTTCGCGACCGTGACGAAACTGTCCCGACTCTCCGTCGCCACGGCGGTACTCGGCGCACTGCTGTTCATCCTGATCTTCCGATTGCTGGCGCGTTTTGTACTGCACACGATGCGGCGGCGCAGCGGACACGCCGCGCACCGGATGGTGCTGGTCGGCACCCTCCCGGAGGCGCTCGAGGTCTACACCGCGGTCACCCGCAGCCCGGCCGCCGGGCTGATCCCGGTCGCGATCCACCTCACCGACGGTTACGCCGCCGCCCGGGGAATGGAGACCCCGGTGCCGGTCTACGCCGGGCGCGACGTGCTGGCGCTGGTCCGCGAGGTCGCCGGCGACACGATCGCGGTCTGCGGCTCGGCCAGTTGGGAACCGGGCGAACTGCGCCGGCTCGCCTGGCAGCTGGAGGGCTCCGGCATCGACCTGGTGGTCGCCCCGCAGTTGACCGACATCGCCGGTCCCCGGGTGCACATCCGGCCGATCGAGGGCCTGCCGCTGCTGCACGTCGAGGAGCCCACCCTCTCCGGTCCGGCGCTGCTCGCGAAGAACCTGCTCGACCGGGTCGCCGCCGGGCTGGGGCTGCTCCTGCTCTCCCCGCTGTTCATCGCGATCGCGCTCGCCATCCGGATCTCCGACCCCGGCCCGGTCTTCTTCCGCCAGCCGAGGGTCGGGCACGAGGGCCGCACCTTCCGGGTCTGGAAGTTCCGGACCATGTACGTCGACGCGGAGGACCGCCTCGCCGGACTGGTCGACCAGAACGAGACCGACGGCATGCTCTTCAAGATCAAGGAGGACCCCCGGGTCTTCCCCGTCGGCCGGTTCCTGCGGGCCAGCTCCCTGGACGAGCTGCCGCAGCTCATCAACGTACTCAAGGGCGAAATGTCCCTGGTCGGCCCGCGTCCGCTCCCGGCCGACGACGGCGACTTCCTCGGCGACGTACGCCGCAGACTGCTCGTCCGCCCCGGCATGACCGGCCTCTGGCAGGTCTCCGGCCGATCGGACCTGTCCTGGGACGAAGCCGTACGCCTCGACCTCTACTACGTCGACAACTGGTCCCTCGCCTACGACCTGAGCATCCTCTGGCGGACCATCGGCGTGGTCCTGGCCCGCAAGGGCGCGTACTAGCCGGACCAGGGCGGGTTTCGCTTTTGGGGCGGGTCGGACAGGATCTGTCCGTGGGGCCGAACCTCTCTGCTGTGCTTGCGGTCGTCGCGCTGGTGAGTGCGCTCGGCGCCGCCCTGTTCGCGGTGCTCCGGCTGCGCGCCCGGCGGGGCATCGCGACCGCGACCCAGTTGGCGACGTACGACGTGTTGCACACGGCCGGGCTCGCGGCCGAGCCGTTACGCGCGGGCCTGAACCCGGCGAGCGCGGCAAAGGCCGTACGGCACCTGCGTGCCCTCGTCGGGGCGGCCGGGTTGGCGCTGGTCGACGACAGTGAGGTGCTCGCGATCGACGGTCGGGGCGGCCACCACGGCGCCCAGTACGTCACCGCCGCGGAGCGGGCGATCGGGGCGAACCGGTCGACGGTGCTCGGCGAGTCGGAGTTGCGCTGCGACCGGGTCGACTGCCCGATCCGGGGTGCGGTGGTGGCGCCGCTGACCGGGTCGGACGGCCGGGCCCTCGGGGTGCTGGTGGCGATCGCGGACGACCAACCGGCGCCGGGTCTGGTCCAGGCGACGCTGGAGACGGCCCACTGGGCGAGTGCACAGCTCGCGCTCGCCGAGCTGGACTCGTCGCGGGAGCGGCTGGCCCGCGCGGAGGTACGCGCGCTGCGGGCACAGATCAGCCCGCACTTCATCTACAACGCGCTGACCGCGATCGGCTCGTTCGTGCGTACGGATCCGGAGCGGGCCCGGGAGCTGATCCTGGAGTTCGCCGAGTTCACCCGGTACTCGTTCCGGGCGCACGGCGAGTTCACCACGCTCGCCGAGGAGTTGCGCTCCATCGACCGTTACCTCACGATCGAGCGCGCACGCTTCGGTGACCGGCTCCAGGTCCGGCTGGAGATCGCGCCCGAGGTCCTGCCGGTGAGCGTGCCGTTCCTCTGCCTGCAACCGCTGGTCGAGAACGCCGTACGGCACGGCCTGTCCCGCAAGCCGGGGCTGGGGATGGTCAGCATCGAGGCGCGTGACGCGGGCGCGGAGTGCCACATCACGGTGGAGGACGACGGGGTGGGAATGGATCCGGCGGTGCTCGCCCAGGGGATCGCCGAGGCGGCCCGGGACAGCGCCGACGACTCGGGCCAGCACGTGGGACTCTCCAACGTGGACGAACGACTCCGGTCGGCGTTCGGGGACGGGTTCGGCCTGGTGGTGGAGACCGGGCTCGGATCGGGTACGAAGGTGAGCATGCGGGTGCCGAAGTTCCACCGACAGGTCCGAGCGCGTACGTGAACGGGCGGGAAGGGGTGGGGGTGTGAACGGTTTCCTGCGGGTGCTGGCGGTCGACGACGAGCCGCCCGCGCTGGACGAACTCGCGTACCACCTGCGGGCCGACCCCCGGGTGGCCCGGCTGCACACCGCGTGCGACGCGACCGAGGCGCTACGGGTGCTCCGGGACGCGGACGTCGACGTGGTCTTCCTCGACATCCGGATGCCGGGGCTGGACGGGATGGAGCTGGCCAGGGTGCTACGGCGGTTCGCCCGACCTCCGGCGATCGTCTTCGTCACCGCGTACGACGACGGCGCGGTGGACGCCTTCGACCTGGGCGTGACCGACTACGTCCGCAAGCCCGTACGCGCCGAGCGGCTGGCCGAGTCGCTGCGTCGGGTGATCGGCGCCCGGGTGGTGCCCGCCCATCCGGCGGCGATGGCCCGAGCCGAGGAGGATCCGACCATCCCGGTGGAGTTGGCCGGTACAACCAGGATGCTGCCCCGGTCGGCGGTGCGTTGGGTGGAGGCGCAGGGCGACTACGCCCGGCTCTACACGGCGGACGCCTCGCACCTGGTCCGGGTCCCGCTGGCCACCCTGGCCGAACGCTGGGCCGACGCCGGTTTCGTCCGGATCCACCGCTCGTACCTGGTCCAGCTCCGGCTCATCGCCGAACTCCGGCTGGCAAACTCCGGGTACGTGGTCGTGGTCGACGGCACCGAACTGCCGGTCAGCCGCCGCCACACCCGCGAGCTGAAGGACAAACTCGTGCGGGCGGCGAAGCAGGACTGGAACCGCTGACCGGTTATCCACAGGCGAAGCTCGTTCTCCACAGGTTATTCACAACCTGCCCCATCCCTCTCCATCCCGCATGCCTACAGTCCAGGACATGAACGAACGTCGGGTCCTGGTCGTCGAGGACGAGCAGACGATCGCGGAGGCGGTTGCCGCGCGGTTGAGGGCGGAGGGTTTTGCCGTCGAGATCGCCGGTGACGGTCCGTCCGCGGTCGAGTCGGTCCGGATGCGCCCACCGGATCTGGTGGTGCTCGACGTGATGTTGCCGGGGTTCGACGGGCTGGAGGTGTGCCGCCGGATCCAGGTCGACCGCCCGGTGCCGGTGCTGATGCTGACCGCCCGCGACGACGAGACCGACCTGCTGGTCGGGCTCGCGGTCGGGGCCGACGACTACCTGACCAAGCCGTTCTCGCTGCGGGAACTGGCGGCTCGGGTGCACGCTCTGCTCCGCCGGGTGGACAGGGCGGCGAGCAACGCCCAGCAGATCCTCCGGCTCGGCGACCTGGAGATCAACCAGGCCGAACGGCGGGTACGGCGCGCCGGGGTGGAGGCCCACCTGACCCCGACCGAGTTCGACCTCCTGGTCCACCTCGCCGGGCGGCCACGGACCGTACTGCCCCGGGAGCGGCTGCTCTCCGACGTCTGGGGGTGGGCCGACGCGTCCGGCACCCGGACCGTGGACAGCCACATCAAGGCGCTGCGCCGCAAGCTCGGCTCGGATCTCATCCGGACCGTGCACGGCGTCGGCTACGCGCTGGAGGTACTCCCGTGACGGAGACGATCTGGACGTGGGTCAACCGGGGACTCGACCTGCTGCCCCGCCCGCTTGATCCGGTCCGCTCGATCAAGGTGAAGCTCGGGATACTGCTGGTGTCCTCGGGCGCCGCCGCCCTGGTCGTCTTTCGGATCGGCATCGGCTGGATCCCGCCGTGGACCTCGGTGACCGCCATCATCATCGCCCTGGCCACCTCGCAGGTCCTCGCCCACGGGATGACCTCGCCGCTGCGGGAGATGACCGCCGGAGCACGGGCGATGGCCCGGGGTGACTACTCCAGGCGGGTCCGGGCCACCTCGCGGGACGAGGTCGGCGAGCTGGCGGTCGCGTTCAACCAGATGTCGGCGGAGCTGGCCGAGGCCGACCGGCGGCGGCGCGAGCTGATCGCCAACGTGTCGCACGAGCTGCGTACGCCGATCACCGCGTTGCAGGGGGTGCTGGAGAACATCGTGGACGGGGTGGCCGAACCGGAGCCGGCGACCCTGCGTACCGCCCTGGCGCAGACCGAACGCCTCGGCCACCTGGTCGCCGACCTACTGGACCTGTCCCGGCTGGACGCCGGGGTGGTCCCGCTGCGCCGGGTCAACATCGACGTCGCGGACTTCCTCGACGAGGCGGTCCGGCTGGCCGCGGCGAGCGCGACCGGCGCCGGGCGGACGGTCGATTTCCGGGTACGCCAACCAGCCGTGCCGCTGAGCATCAAGGCCGACCCGTGGCGGCTGCACCAGGTCTTCGCGAACCTGCTCGACAACGCGGCCCGGCACAGTCCAGCCGGCGGAAACGTACTCGTCAGCGCGGTGCAGCGGGCCGACCGGCTCGACGTCGAGGTGACCGACGAGGGCGAGGGGATCCCGGTGGGGGAACGCTCTCGGGTCTTCGAACGGTTCACCCGGGGCGAGCGGGCCGGTGACGGCGGCACCGGACTCGGCCTGGCCATCGCCCGCTGGGTGGTCGAGATGCACGGCGGCACCATCGCGGTGGCGGAACCTGCGCCGACTGCCGGCAACCGCCGGAACACCGGTTGCCGGATCCGGGTGAGCCTGCCACTCGGGCTCACCCAGCCATCGGTCTCCACCGGCCCCTGAACCCTTTCCGCACCACCGGCTGCCCCGCCCCGCGTACGACTGGCGGGCGGACCGGCCGGTCGGATCCGCGTGCCTTCGGAGGAACCATGTCCGCACGTCCAGTTCCCGGTCCGGTACCCGAACCGGAACCGTCATCCAATCCGCACCAGCCTCGGGAACCCATCGCCGCACCAGCAGCGGCTCCGGCACAGGCGACGGGTCCCGCTCCGGCACAGGCCGCGGGTCAGGGTCCCGCTCCGGCACAGGCCGCGGGTCAGGTTGCGCCTCAGCAGCCGGCACCAGCCGGGCAGCAGCCTGCGGCACCCGCGCGGGTGCCGCACGTGGCAGCGCAACGTCCGCCGGCGACCGGGTGGCCGCCCACGGGTCCCCACTGGCCGGTTCCGGCGCAGCCACCGCTCGTGCCCCCACCGCCCTCGATGTGGCAGCGGCGTTGGCCGGGACCGGCGGGAGGCGCACCGCAGGCGGTGCTTGCCGCGACGGCCGTGGCGGCGGTCATCGCCGCCGTCAGCATCCCGCTGGACCGGGCCGGGGTCGGCTGGCTCGTCGCCGTGGTGGCGGGCACGGTATCGCTGGGCATCGCCGCATTCAGCCGGGCGACCACGAGTCTGCCCAGCCCGCCCGAGCCGAACGCGACCCACCCGAGCCCGACCCACCCAAGCGCGACCGAGCCGGGCGCGACCCATCCGAGCCCGTCCCCGAACGCGACCGAACCGAACGCGACCGAACCGAACGCCGGCCCGAATCTGGCCCGGCCGAGTGCGGCCGAGGCGAGCGGGCTCGCGGCTAACCCGGACCGGGCGGGACAGAGCGCGCCCAACCCTGACCGGGCGAGCCAGAACGCGGTGCGCCCGAGCCCGGTTCCTGCGGCCAGTTCGGTCGGCAAGCCGGCCGAGCCCGGCCCGGCCGGCGTACCCGCTCGCCCGGCTGGCGTACCCGCTGGCGAGGCCGGCGTCGGTGGCACAGACCCGGTACGGTCCGGCAACACGGGGATGCCGGACCGTACCGCTTCGGCCGGGGCGGGGCGGGTGGGCAGGGCGCCGCTGGGCGTGACCCGGCTCGTCTGGCTGGCGGCGACGGTGGCCCTGGTCGGGGTCGGCACGGTACGGGCGGCCGGGTGGCTGTTCGTACTCTGTCTGCTCACGGCCGGACTGACCGCGTGCCTGGCGGTGGCCAACGGCCGCACCCTGTCCGGCCTGTTCTTCTCCGTCGTGATCGCACCCGAGGCGTTCTTCCGGTCGGTGCCATGGGCGCGACGCGGGCTGCGCCAGGCGGACCGGACGGGCCGCTCCAGCCTCAGCCGGGGGTTCGCCACCGCAGGGGTCTCGGTCGGCCTGCTGGTCGTCTTCGGCGCCCTGTTCGCCTCGGCGGACGCGGCGTTCGCCGACCTGATCGACGGGCTGCTCCCGGAGTTCTCGGCCGGAACCGTGTTCCGGTGGATCTTCGTGGGGCTGGCGGTCGGCGGCGGGCTGCTGGGAGCGGCGTACGTGCTGGCCGCGCCGCCGGACCTGACCGGGTTGGAGCGGCCCTCCCGGCACCGCCTGCGGGGTACGGAGTGGGCGGTACCGGTCGCCCTGCTCGACGTACTCTTCGCGGCGTTTGTGCTGGTGCAGCTCACGAACCTGTTCGGCGGTTCCGCGCACGTGCAGGACACCGCCGGACTGACCTACGCCGATCATGCCCGGGGCGGCTTCTGGCAACTGCTGGCGGTCACCGTGCTGACCCTGATGGTGATCGCCGGGGCGATCCGGTGGGCACCTCGGGGCAAACCGGCGCAGCGTTGGCTGATCCGGGGCCTGCTCGGCGTACTCGCCCTGTTCAGCCTGGTTGTGGTCGCCTCCGCGCTGTACCGGATGAACGTCTACACCCACGCGTACGGGGCGACCCGGCTCCGCCTGCTGGTGGCCGCGTGCGAGCTGTGGCTCGGGGCGATCTTCGTACTCATCCTGGTCGCCGGGGTACGCCTGCGCGCAACCTGGCTGCCCCGAGTGGTGGTCGGTACGGCGGTGCTGGCGCTGCTCGGCCTGGCCGTGGCGAACCCGGACCGGCTGATCGCCGAACGCAACGTCGACCGGCACGCCACCAGCGGACGGGTCGACCTCGACTACCTGTCCCGGCTCTCCGCCGACGCCGTCCCGGCACTCGACAAGCTCCCCGGCCCGCTGCGCGACTGCGCGCTCAGGGAGATCGCGCAGAACCTGACGGACCATCCCGACGACTGGCGGGGCGCGAACCTCGGCCGCTCCACCGCGTGGAAACTCCTGCGCGCGGACCCGGTCGTCGGCCCCGGCCAGCAGTACGGCACCTGCTCCGACAAACCCTGACCACCCGCCCTCTCCTCTCCCACCACCCCTCCTCGCCACGCCCTTGCCACGCCTCTCCACGCCTCTCCTCGCCTCTCCTCGCCTCTCCTCGCCTCTCCTCGTCGATCTAGGGCAAATACGTGTGTTCAGAGATCAACTCACCTGTATTTGCCCTAGATCGGCGACACGGGCGCGGGGCGCACGGGGGCGGGGCGGGGGCGGGCGGGCACTTGACAATCGGCTGCGGGGGGTGAGACTGCCGGGGTGGCCGCTCCCATCGATCCGTCCCCCGATCCGGCGGCGCCGACCGTCACGCCTCGGTCCCGGATCGTGCTGGCCGAGGTGTCCCGGCACGGTCACGGGCCGGCGCGTACCCGGACCGAGCTGACCGAGCAGACCCGGGTCGGCGAGGCACTCGTACGCGGACTCGTGCGCGCCCAACTGGCGCTCGCCCTCCGGCTGTCCCTGGTCGTCGCGATCGGGCTCGGCGGCCTGCCGTTGATGTTCGCGCTCGCTCCGGCGGCCGGTGAGGTGAAGCTGTTCGGGGTGAACCTGCCCTGGTTGCTGCTCGGTGTCGGCGCGTTCCCGTTCCTGGTCGGGGTGGGCTGGGCGTACGTGCACCTGGCGGAACGCAACGAGCAGGAGTTCACCAACCTGGTCCAGCGACCGGAGCGCTGAGGTGGCGAACCCGTACCTGGTGCCGTCGATCGTCGCGGTCACCCTGATCACCGTCGCGATCGGGTTCTACGGGCTCAAACTGGCCCGGACGACCTCGGACTTCCTGGTCGCGTCGCGTACGGTCAGTCCGAACTGGAACGCGGCGGCGATCGGCGGCGAGTACCTGTCGGCGGCATCCTTCCTCGGCATCGCCGGCCTGATCCTGAAGTACGGCGTCGACGTCCTCTGGTACCCGGTCGGCTTCGCCGCCGGCTACCTGGCCCTGCTGCTGTTCGTGGCGGCCCCGCTGCGCCGGTCCGGTGCGTTCACCCTGCCGGACTTCTGCGAGGTCCGGCTCGGCTCCCGCTGGCTGCGCAAACTCGCGACCCTCTTTGTGATCTTCATCGGCTGGCTGTACCTGGTACCACAGTTGCAGGGCGCCGGCCTGACCCTGACCACGGTCGCCGGTGGCCCGTACGAGCTGGGTGCGCTGCTGGTGGGGGCGGTGGTGACGACCAACGTGGCGCTGGGCGGGATGCGCGCGGTCACCTTCGTGCAGGCGTTCCAGTACTGGCTGAAGCTGACCGCGCTCGCCGTACCGGTGATCTTCCTGGCGTTGCAGTGGCAGTCCGACGGGCGGCCGGCGGTGACGCCGCCCGACGGGCCGACCTTCCGGTCCGCGATCACCGTCGTGGTCGAGGAGCCGGCGACCCTCACCCTGCCCGACGGTGGAACCCGAGCGGTACGCCCCGGCGACGAGCTGACCTTCGCGGCCGGTGACCCGGTGCCGGAGGTGTCGGGTGTGGTCACCGACGGACCGGACTGGCTGCTGCCGAGCGCCGCCGGTAGCGACGACCGGGACCTGTTCGCCACGTACTCGCTGATCCTGGCGACGTTCCTGGGCACGATGGGGCTCCCGCACGTACTCGTGCGTTTCTACACGAACCCGGACGGAGCCGCCGCCCGCCGGACCACGCTGGTGGTCCTCGCCCTGGTCGGCATGTTCTACCTGCTACCCACCCTGTACGGCGTCCTCGGCCGGATCTACACCCCACAGCTGCTGCTGTCCGGGCAGACCGACGCGGTGGTGGTGATGCTGCCCGGTGCGGCGCTCGGTGGCGGCC
This sequence comes from Micromonospora sp. NPDC004704, assembly GCF_053601675.1. Classification (NCBI taxonomy): domain Bacteria; kingdom Bacillati; phylum Actinomycetota; class Actinomycetes; order Micromonosporales; family Micromonosporaceae; genus Micromonospora; species Micromonospora sp. NPDC004704. Next base: position 40,792 of record NZ_JBSGCD010000013.1, read on the forward strand.
TGACCGGGCAACTGCTCGCCGCCCTGGTCGCCGCGGGCGCGTTCGCGGCGTTCCTGTCCACCTCGTCCGGCCTGCTCACCAGCGTCGCCGGGGTCATCTCCACCGACGTCCTCGGCCGAGGCTCCGTACGCGACTTCCGCCTGGCCACCCTGCTCGCCGGGGTGGTACCGCTGGTGCTCGCGCTGAACGTGTCGGGGCTGGACGTGTCGCAGGTGGTGGGGCTGGCGTTCGCGGTCGCCGCGTCGAGTTTCTGCCCACTGCTGGTGCTCGGCATCTGGTGGCGGGGACTGACCGACCTGGGCGCGGCGGCCGGCATCCTCGCCGGTGGCGGCGCCTCGATCCTGGCAGTCCTGGTCACCGTGGTCGGCCCCGAGCTGACCGGCTGGCCGGCAACCCTGATCGCCCAGCCCGCCGCGTGGACCGTACCCCTGGCGTTCACGGTCATGGTCGCCGTCTCCATGGCCACCCGCCGCCGCACCCCCGTCGATGTCGGCGCCACCATGCTCCGCCTACACGCCCCAGAAGCCCTCCGCCTCTAACTCCGCCCCCGTCCCGCCCCCGTCCCGCCCCCGTCCCGCCCGCCCCTGTCCGCGCGATCTTGCAGTTGTGGCTGTACGCAAAGCGGGTTAATGCCGCAATCGGTGGCACCACAAGTACAAGATCGACAACGAATGGCGGCGCGAGACCGCTCCCACATCACCCGGAGGCACGCCCCGGATTCAGATTGATCTCGTCCGGCGGCGCACGAGAGGATCGCGGATCCAGCCGATGAACCTAGCGTCGGTCTGCTCCCCGGTGAGGTCGGTCAGTACGGGAGCCGCCTTGTCGCGGAAATGTGCCATGAACCTGACCAACCGATCTCGGTCGTTGCGGTACAGAGTCCACATCCGTCGACGGAAGACCTGGCAGGGCCACTCCTCCTCGTCGTCCTTGCAACGCCAGTCGTCGCCGGGTCGGTGTGGTGCGCCCAGGGCGCCGTCATCATCGCTCACCTGTCCTCCGTCTCAGACAAGGTAGATCTCCACCGGGGTGCCGCCCGCCGGGGTGATCGAGAAACGCCTGCCCGGTGCGACGTTGTGCAGCATCGTGGCTACCAGCAGCGCACGGTTGATCGCGTCCGTCCTGCTCATCCGCTGTTCCGTCGCCAGTTCGATCAGCGCTTCGTTGGCCGTCGGGGTGAGATTGACGGTGACCTTGACCAACCCGATCCGGTCAGGTTGAGTCGATGACTCGCCCACCGTCAGCCCGTCGGGTTGCGCGGAACCTGATCACGCAGTCTCGCCCTGACGTTGCCGCCCGGTCCCAGCGGTGTCGGAACGGAGAACCGCCCGCCGTTGCGCGTCCGAGGTCGCGTCGCGGGCACCGCCAACAGATCAGGGTTCGGTTCTCGTGAGGGCGGGGCGGGTGTCATCGGCTGATCGTTGTCTGCGTCATACACAGCGAATGTCCTCTCTCTCGTGGAAGGGGCCGCCCCGTTGCCGGATGTGGGTGGGGAGGACGACGGGCGGCCCCGCAGTTCCGCCCGGTCACACTTGCCGGTGATGCCGAACGGTCCCGCTGATGACACTCTGGTGTGGCGAGGCATACGCTCGGAAGTGGCCGCGTGATGCCTGAGCACACTGGCAACAGCCTGGGAGATCTGATGCGCGAGACGTTCGGAGCGGCAGTGCGTCGCCTCCGCGCCGAGCAAACCGGGATGACGTTGCGTACCCTCGCACGCTCCACACACATCGATCCCGGACACCTGAGCCGGATCGAACGCGACCTTCGCCCACCCACACCCGATATCGCGGCAGTGCTCGACGAGGCGCTCTCCGGGCGTGGCTACCTCGTCAGCCTCCCCGCTGACGCAGGCGACCTGGCTGCACGCGAGTCCGCCAAGCTGACCGACATGCTGTGTGGGATTTCCCCATCGGACATGGTGGGTGAAATGGCCGCTGAAACGCATCGCCTGGCCGTCGCGTACCTGTCCTCGCGGCCGGGCGACATGCTCGACCACGCGGGTGCTCTTCGCCGCCGAGCAATCAGCGCTCTGCACGGCGGACGGCTCAACCGGCCGACGGAACTGGCCGATGCCGTTCTCTACGCGGGTTACCTATCCGGAGTCATCTCCTACGCCGCCCTGGACCTGAACGACTCTGCGAGCGCCATGACCCACGCGGAGGCAGCATGGCACGCGGCCGAGTCGGCCGGCTCCGATCCACTTCGGGCATGGGTACGTGGCACCCAGTCACTGATCGCCCGCTTTTCCAGTGATTTCCCCCGTGCGCTCTCCTACGCAGAAGACGGACTCCGGTACGCCACGAGCGGAACGTCCCGGGTGCGCCTACTGGGTGGGGTGGCACAGTGCCACGCGAACATGGGCAACGGCCCGGCGGCGCGAGCCGCTCTGGGCGCGGCGGTCGACGCTCGTGATCGTGCCCATGAGTCGGACGACCTTCCTGGCCTTTTCGCGTTCAGCCAGGCGAAACAGCATTACTACTCGGGCTCGGTACTCGTATGGCTCGACACCGAGGCGGACGCCAGACGCGCTCGGGCGGGTGCCGATCAAGCGCTCGCCCTGTGGGCGGTGGCCGAGTCGACCGATCGGGCCCTGGGCGACGAGGCGTTGGCCCACATCTACGCGGCCACGGCATCTTTGCAGCTCGGTGACCTGGAATCGTCGGTCGAATCACTGAACCCGATCCTCGACCTCCCCGAGGATCGACGGATCTCCTGGATCCGCAAACGGCTTGAGCGGGTCGACGCGATGCTGTCAGTGAAGCCGTACGCCAAAGATCCGCTCGCCATCAACACCCGAGAACGTATAGCCGCATATCGGTAGGTGAACGGCCGTAACCAGAGGCTCATCGACCCTCGGCTGCTGAGCCCTGTTCCACGCCGCCCTTCAGCCGGCAATCAGCCTCCCCCGCACCTGGCAGCGCACGATCTTGCAGTTGTGGCTGTACCCAAAACGGCTCAATGCCGCAAACCATGGCACCACAAGTGCAAGATCGTCGACACCGGTCGGTGGTCGCCATGGACGGAACCACAAGACGGACGGATCAGGGTCGTACAGCGGGGCAGGGGGCGCGTCGGAAGGCGCGGACGCTGCAGTAACGTCGCGCTGCACCTTGCCCCACCGTGCTCGGGAGTCTGCATGTCGGCGTTGCTACGACGGGCGCTCGGCGTCTACGTCGATCCCGCCCAGGGGGACCCGGTCGCCCGCCGGCTGGCCGCCGCCGCCAAGCGGGGTGACTGGCCGACGGTACGGGACCTGTTCGACACCGTCACCGATCTCGACGACAGGTCGTTCTACACCTACGTCGTGTCCTGTGTGCCGGGTGTGGAGAAGTGGCTGGCCGCCGTTATCCGCGACGAGCCGTACGACGCCACCGCGTTGGTGCTTCACGGGTACCGGATGACGATCCTGGCGTGGAAGGCCAGGACGGGGTACGGCGCCGAGCACGTGACCCGCGACCGCTGGAAACTGTTCTTCGAACGCCTCAACATCGCCGAGGACACCCTCGCCGACGTTGTCCTCAAGGACCCGGACAACGTCACCGCCTGGTACGCCCTGCTGATCACCAGCCGTGGCCTCCAGTTCGGCGTGGACGAGACCCGTCGGCGGTTCACCGAGGTCGTCTCCCGCCACCCGGGGCATCTGCGCGCCCACCAGCAAATGCTGCAACAGCTCTGCACCAAGTGGGGCGGCTCGGACGCGGAGATGTTCGCGTTCGCCCGGGAGTCGGCGAGCCGGGCGCCGGCCGGTAGCCCGTTGGGCAGCCTGGTCGCCATGGCGCACCTCGAATCGTGGATGCGTACCGGCGGAAACCGACGGGTCGATTTCCGCCTCAACACTCACCACTTCCGCAAACCGGAGGTACGCGCCGAGCTGCGCGAGGCGCTCGACCACAGCGTCCGGCACCCGGACTACGTACGGCGGCCGGGTTGGGCGCGGGTGCACAACGAGTTCGCGATGGCGCTGGTGCTGGCCGGGGAGCGGTCGGCGGCGGCCGACCAGTTCCGGGCGATCGGTGCACACCTGACCGAAATCCCGTGGGCCTATCTTCCCCCGTCGGGCTTGTGGACCTGGCTTGCGCGTAGCTACCGGGGCAGCTCGTACCTGCTCGCCCGCACCGGGCATTAGCCCCGACCGAACGTCGGCCGGTACCGAGAGTCAGCCCCGGACCGATCGAGCATGGTGACAGATCGGCACGGCACGGGCACGATTCGGCGCTCCGAGCGACTACCGTCAAGGAATGATCGGGGCTGAGCACGCCGCTCTCGCGCTGCGCGGGCTGGGCAAGCGGTTCGATGCCAAGGTCGCCGTGGCCAGGGTTGATCTCGAAGTGCCGGCCGGGTCGTTCTACGGGCTGCTCGGCCCGAACGGTGCCGGCAAGACCACCACCCTCTCCATGGCGGTCGGGTTGCTCCGGCCCGACACGGGTGCGGCCTGGGTGCTCGGCCACGACGTCTGGGCCGACCCGGTACGCGCCAAGCAGCTCCTCGGCGTGCTGCCCGACGGCGTACGGCTGTTCGACCGGCTCAGCGGGGCGGAGCTGCTGGCGTACCACGGGTTGCTCCGGGGGATGGAGCCCGCGGTGGTCGACCAGCGGGCCGGTGAGCTGTTGGACGTACTCGCGCTGGCGGACGCCGGGCGGACCCTGGTGGTCGACTACTCGGCCGGCATGAAGAAGAAAATCGGCCTGGCCTGCGCTCTGCTGCACGGGCCGCGCCTGCTGGTCCTGGACGAGCCGTTCGAGGCGGTCGACCCGGTCTCCGCCGCCCTGATCCGCGACATCCTCCAGCGGTACGTCGCCGGTGGCGGCACGGTCGTCTTCTCCAGTCACGTGATGGAGGTGGTGGAGCGGCTCTGCAGCCACGTCGCGATCCTCGCCGACGGCACCATCAAACGGGTCGGCACCCTGGCCCAGGTACGCGGCGACCGCTCCCTGGAGGACGTGTTCGTCGAGGTCGTCGGCGGGCGTACGGCCACCGGGGAGGAACTGGCGTGGCTCTGAGTGCCGAGGGTGCGGTGACCGGCGTACGTCCCGTCTCGGCCCGGCACTTCGTCCGGTTGAAGCTGCGGATGATGGCCAACAGCTTCCGGGGCCAGGGCTGGCGGATCGCGATCTTCCTCAGCGGTGTCCTGATCGGCGGCTGGTTCGCCGCGTCCGGTTTCCTGCTCCTCGCCCTGCCCGGCCTGGTGGAGAACCGGCAGATGGCCGGCATCACCGCCGCCTTCGGTGGCTCCCTCCTCGTGATCGGCTGGCTGCTGCTGCCGCTGATCTTCTTCGGGGTGGACGAGACCCTCGACCCGGCCCGGTTCGCCCTGCTCCCGCTCTCCCGGCGCACCCTGCTCACCGGTCTGCTCGCCGCCGCGCTGACCGGGGTGCCGGCGGTGGCGGCGCTGCTCGCCACGGGTGGTGTGGTGCTGACCGGGTGGGCGCTCGGCGGTTGGGACGCGGGGCTCGTCGCCGGGGTCGGTGTCCTCGCCGGATTGCTGCTCTGCGTCACCGCCAGCCGCGCGGTGACCAGCGCGTTCGCCAACATGCTCCGGTCGCGGAAGGTACGCGACCTGGCCGCGATCCTGCTCGCGGTCTGCGCCGCCCTGCTCGGGCCGTTGCAGATCGGGTTGCTCAGCGCGGTCGAGGGGGCGGACTGGGATCGGCTGGCCGGTTTCGCCCGGGTGTTGAGCTGGACCCCGCTGGCGGCGCCGTACACGATCGGTTTGGACGTTGCCGACGGGCGGGCCTGGGCCGTACCGGTGAAGTTGCTGATCATCGCCGCGACCGTCGGCGCGCTGCTGCGCTGGTGGTCGGCCTCGCTGGAGGCGGCGATGCTCGGTACGGCCAACGGCGACCGGGCGGCGCAGTCCCAGCCGGCGGCCGGCGGCGGATCGAGCGCGCAGCTCTTCCCGAGGATTCTCGGCTGGCTTCCGCACGACCGGTACGGCGCACTCGTGGCCCGGGAGGCCCGGTACTGGTGGCGGGACACCCGGCGACGGGCCAGCCTGATCACCTTCGCCGTGGTCGGCATCTTCGTGCCGGTGTCGGTGAACGTGGGCAGCCACGGCCTGCTCTCCGGGCCGACCGAGTTGAACGCGTCCCCGGTCCTGGTCAGCCTGTCGATGGTCTTCGTCGGCGTGGTCGCGGCGGTCACCCCGGCGAACCAGTTCGGCTGGGACGGCAGCGCGTACGCGGCGAACGTGATCGCGGGGGTGCCGGGGCGGCTGGAGCTGCGGGCGCGGGTGGTCGCGTTCTCGCTCTACGTCGGTCCGATGCTGCTGGTGATCGCCACCATCCTGGCGTTCTTCCTGCGTGAACCGGAGTGGGTCGGTGTCCTGGCCGGGTCGCTCTTCGCGGCGTACGGGAGCGGCCTGGCGGTCACCCTGTACGTCTCGATCCTGAGCCCGTACGCCGTGCCGGACAGCACGAACCCGTTCGCCATGAACAGCGGCGCCGGGGTGGCGAAGAGCGCCCAGGTGCTGCTGGCGATGTTGATCGGGTCGGTCCTCGCCCTGCCGATGGTGCTGGCCACCGCCCTGCTCGGCGGGGTGTGGCTCTGGCTGGCGCTGCCGGTCGGGCTGGGGTACGGCCTCGGCGCGCTAGCCCTCGGCATCCACCTCGCCGGTGACGTGCTCGACCGGCGGATGCCGGAACTGCTGGTCGCGATCACCCCGCGCCGGTGACCGGGGACAATGTGCCGGTGAGCGGACAGGTGACCACTGCGGGGTGTTTCACGTGAATCAAGAACCGGGTGCCCGGATCCACGACACCGACCCGTTCGCCACGCCCGAGACCGACCGGTCGCCCGTACGCCGGATGCGTGGCCGGCTGGCCATGGCGGTGACCCTCTGGACGGCCGGTGGTGATCAGGTCCCGCCGGCCGGGCTGACCGTCTCCTCGACCCTGGTGGCCGACGGCGAGCCGGGCCGGCTGCTCGGCCTGGTGGACGAGGAGTCGGAGTTCTGGACCTCGGCGTCGGCGACCGGGCGGTTCGCGGTCGCCACCCTCGGCCCGGCGCACCGGCAGCTCGCCGACCGGTTCGCCGGCCTCTTCCCCGCGCCGGGCGGGCTCTTCGCCACCGGTGACTGGACCTCCACCGGGTACGGCCCGGTGCCGGCGGACGCCGGGGCGTACATGGGGTGCCGCCTGGACGGCTTCCGCGAGTTCGGCTGGTCCCTGCTGGTGGAGGCCACCATCGAGGTGGTCGAGGTGGTCGGCGAGAGCGTGCCGATGGTGTACCACCGGGGTCGCTACCGGGGCCTGGCCGACTGACGGCACGGGCGGCGCGGACGGCCGACGGCAGGGCGACGGGCCCGCCGTTGAGCGACGTGACCGGGGTCACTCGGCGCAGCCAGTAGCCCGTTCGGCGCAGCCGCCCGCAGGGGCCCTCGCACCGCTTTCCGGCAGGTCGGCCGGGTCCTTACGGTGCGCGCAAATCCCCCACACCTGCGAAGGTGGTGACTTCCATGTCCACGGATGCTCCCGCACCGGCGAGCGCGCCGGATCGGTACGTCGCAATACAACAGTCGGACGAATTCAGCGGGCTCCGCAAGGCGCTGCGCGGCTTCGTCTTCCCGATGACGGTGGCGTTCTTCCTCTGGTACGCGCTCTACGTGATCCTCTCCGCGTACGCACGCGGCTTCATGAGCACCAAGTTGTTCGGCAGCAACATCAACGTGGCGCTCGTCTTCGGGCTGCTCCAGTTCGTCTCCACGTTCCTGATCGCGTGGCTCTACTCGCGCTACGCCGATCGCAAGCTCGACCCGGTAGCGGACAAGATCCGGGAAGACCTCGACAAGGGGGCCGATTCCTGATGCCCACCGTGTTCGCCGCTGCGGCCGGGGACAACACCGCCCGTACGCTCACCATCACGCTGTTCCTGGTCTTCGTCGCGGCCACCCTCGCCATCACCATCTGGGCCAGCCGGCAGACCAAGACCGCCACCGACTTCTACGCCGGTGGCCGTTCGTTCACCGGTTTCCAGAACGGCATGGCCATCGGCGGCGACTACATGTCGGCGGCCTCGTTCCTGGGCATCGCCGGCATCATCGCCCTGTACGGCTACGACGGCTTCCTCTACTCGATCGGTTTCCTGGTCGCGTGGCTGGTCGCGCTGCTGCTGGTGGCCGAGCTGCTGCGTAACTCCGGCCGGTACACGATGGCGGACGTGCTGGCGTTCCGGATGCGGCAACGGCCGGTCCGTACCGCCGCCGCGGTCTCCACCATCACCGTGTCGATCTTCTACCTGCTGGCCCAGATGGTCGGCGCGGGTGCACTGGTCGCGCTGCTGCTGGGGATCCGGCCGGGGACGACGTTCCTGGGCATGGACGCCGACGCCGCGAAGATCGCGACCATCATCATGGTCGGCGCTCTGATGATCATCTACGTGACCGTGGGTGGCATGAAGGGCACCACGTACGTGCAGATCGTCAAGGCGTTCCTGCTGATGAGCGGTGCGCTGGTGATGACCCTGCTGGTGCTGGCGCACTACAAGTTCAACCTCTCCGCCCTGCTCGGCGACGCGGCGGCGACCTCCGGCAAGGGGGACGCGTTCCTCGAACCGGGACTCCGGTACGGCGTGGAGGTGGCCGGCAACGCCACCCAGACCTTCTACAACAAGGTCGACCTGCTCTCGCTCGGCATCGCCCTGGTGCTCGGCACCGCCGGCCTGCCGCACATCCTGATCCGGTTCTACACCGTGCCGACCGCGAAGGCGGCCCGCAAGAGCGTGCTCTGGGCGATCGGCATCATCGGCACCTTCTACCTGTTCACCCTGGCCCTCGGCTTCGGCGCGGCGGCCCTGGTGGGCGGGGAGGCGATCACCGCGCAGGACAAGGCCGGCAACACCGCCGCGCCGCAGCTCGCGCAGGCGCTCGGGGCCGACCTCTTCGGCAGTGATCTCGGCGGGGCCACCCTGCTCGCGATCATCGCCGCGGTCGCCTTCGCCACCATCCTCGCCGTGGTCGCCGGCCTCACGCTGGCGTCCTCGTCGAGCCTGGCGCACGACTTCTACGCCAACGTGATCAAGCGGGGCGAGGCGTCGGAGCGGCAGGAGGTCCGGGTCGCCCGGATCTCGGCGTTCGTGATCGGCGCGATCTCCATCGCACTGTCCATCTTCGCGCAGAACCTCAACGTCGCCTTCCTGGTGGCGCTGGCGTTCGCGGTCGCGGCGTCCGGAAACCTGCCGGCCATCCTCTACAGCCTGTTCTGGAAGAGGTTCAACACGTCCGGTGCGGTCTGGGCGATCTACGGCGGTCTGATCAGCGCCGTGGTGCTGGTGTTCTTCTCGCCGGTGGTCTCCGGCGCGGCGACCTCGATGTTCCCGGACCACGACTGGCAGTGGTTCCCGCTGTCCAACCCGGGCATCATCTCGATCCCGCTCGGCTTCCTGGCCGGTTGGATCGGGACGATCGTCTCCAAGGAGACCGACGAGGAGAAGTACGCCGAGCTCGAGGTCCGGGCTCTGACCGGACACGGGGCGCACTGACCCGTACGGCACCAGGTTCGGTGCCGGGTGACCCTCGGGTTGCCCGGCACCGAAACGTTTATAACAACCCTGAGCGACCCCTCAATAACACAACGGTGCGAGCGGTCTCAGATCGCCATCAGCGCCCCACCCATCACCCGCAGGAGATCGCCGTCCTGGGTAGGCTGGCGGCATGGTGGTAACCCAGCGATTCGGACAAGGTCACCGCATTCTCGTCACCGGAGGCGCTGGGTTCGTCCCGTCTCACCTGGTCGACGCGCTGATCGCCCGTGGTTGCACGGTCGTCGCGGTGGACAACTTCGTCACCGGGTCGAAGGAGAACGTCGCCCACCTGATCGAGCACCCGCGGTTCACCCTGGTCGAGGCCGACGTCTCCGAGGGTCTGCCCCAGCACGAGCCGGCAATCGCCGAGCGGTTCGACGCCATCCTGCACCTGGCGTCCCCGGCGAGCCCGACCGACTTCGCCTCCCTGCCGATCGAGATCCTGCGGGTCGGTTCCATCGCCACACTGCACCTGCTCGACCGGGCGGTCGCCGACGGTGCCCGGTTCGTCATGGCCTCCACCTCCGAGGCGTACGGCGACCCCAAGGAGCACCCGCAGCAGGAGACCTACTGGGGCAACGTGAACCCGGTGGGCATCCGCAGCGTCTACGACGAGGCCAAGCGGTTCTCCGAGGCGGCCACCATGGCGTACCACCGGTTCCACGGGCTCGACGCGGGCATCGTCCGGATCTTCAACACGTACGGGCCCCGGATGCGGCCGGACGACGGGCGGGCCATCCCGACCTTCATCACCCAGGCGCTGCGCGGCGAGCCGATCACGGTGCACGGCACCGGCACCCAGACCCGTTCGATCTGCTACGTCGACGACCTGGTCCGGGGCATCCTCCTGCTGCTCGACTCGACCGAGACCGGTCCGATCAACTGCGGCACCGAGCACGAGGTCACGATGACCGAGCTGGCCGAGCTGATCGTGAGCCTGACCGGGAGTGGTTCCTCGGTGGCGTACGTCAACCGGACCGCGGACGACCCGGAGATGCGCCGGCCGGACCTGACGCTGGCCCGCGAGCGGCTGGGCTACGCGCCGACCGTCACCCCCACCGAGGGACTCCGTCGTACGATCGAGCACTTCAGCCACCGGTTGGGCTGATCCGGAGCAGTCGAATTCGTACCGGCCCGGCGGTTGCTGCCCAGCGCCCCTTGGCATCCCTCCGTACCCTGATGCACATGTCAGCCAGCGCGTCCGTCGGTCCCCTGCCCGCCACCGCCCGTCTGCGTTCCGGCGGCGGTAACGCCGGGCGCGCCTCGGCCTCCGGGTCCGACCCCGGTCGCACCGGGCGCACCTACGGCAGACCCCCGCGCCGGCAGGACCCCGCGTACGGCCCAGGAGCCGGTGGACCCTCCGGACCCGTCGGACCGGGTGGACCCGGTGGACCGTCCGGACCCGGTGGACCGGTGCCGCCCAGTGGGCCGGTACGCCCCGGCCCGCGTCCGCGCTGGGGCCGGATCGCCCTGGTCGCCGGTGCCGCGGTGCTCGTACTCGCCCTGATCGCGGCCGGCGGAACCTGGATCTACGTACGCGGGCTGGACAACGACCTGGCCCGGACCGACCCGTTCTCGGCGCTGACCGGCGACCGGCCGAAGTCGGTCAACGGCGCGCTCAACATCCTGCTGGTGGGCAGCGACTCCCGCGATCCCGACGCGCCGGTGGACGAGTCGAGCGAATGGCGGGCCGACACGATCATCGTGATGCACATACCGGCCAACCACAAAGAGGCCTATCTCGTCTCCATTCCCCGCGATCTATACGTGCCCATTCCGGACGGGGCCGGGGCGGAGTGCGGTAGCGGTGGGCGAGGGAAAATCAACGGTGCGTTCGCGTTCGGCGGTCTGCCGCTGGCCGTACGGACCGTCGAGTGTGTCACCGACGTACGGATCAACCACGTGATGGCGATCGACTTCGGCGGCTTCAAGGAGGTCACCGACGCACTCGGCGGGGTGGACCTGACCGTCGAGCGGACCGTCACCTCGATCCACAAGCCGTTCCGCAAGTTCAACAAGGGCGTCAACCACATGAACGGCACCGAGGCCCTCGACTGGATCCGGCAGCGCAAGCAGTTCCCGGACGGCGACTTCGCCCGGATGCGCCACCAGCAGGAGTTCCTGAAGGCGCTGCTGGACAAGGCGGCCAGTTCCGGGACCCTGACCAACCCGGCGAAGCTGAACGGGTTCCTCAAGTCGGTCACCGCCGCGGTCACCGTGGACGAGGGTTTCTCCTTGGTGGACATGGCGGTCGAGTTCCGCAACCTGCGCGGCGAGAACCTGCGCTTCTTCACCAGTCCGAACGTCGGTAGCGACACCATCGACGGAGAGTCGGTCGTGGTCTCCGATCGGGAGAAGGCACTGGCGATGTACCAGGCGATGGCGGCCGACAAGATGGCCGAGTGGGCGCAGGCAAACGGCGCTCCGGCAACCCCGGACAGTAACTGATTCGGAACGCAGATGCGGGAATCGAGCCATCGACAGGTATGACGATGGACACGACACGGGTTTGAAACGTACAAGACTCGCGCAATTGGGGTTCTTGTCCGTACAGTGGGCTCGCCCCCATCGATCCGCGAACTGGAGCGAGCATGCCGGTTCAGACCCGCCGACGGCCCTCGTCGCCGGACCAGACCGAGACGCCGATTCGGAGCGGGACCGTAGTCGGGAAGTCCGGCAGGCCGGGCAAGCGCGCCCGCCGCAAGGACCCGCTATGGGCCCGGCTCGCGTTGGTGATGGGTGCGGTCCTGGTGGTGAGCAGCGGCGTCGCGATCATCGGCAGCAAGGTCGTGATCAACCAGGCGACCAGCACCATCGACCAGGAGAACCTGCTCGGTGACGCCGGTAAGAGCGACGCCGAGGGCGGCAAGGACCTCGAGGGACCGATCGACCTGCTGCTGCTCGGCGTGGATGTACGCGGGTCGTGGGATCCGGAGAACGTCCGGGCCGACACGATCATCGTGCTGCACATCCCGGCCAGCCACGACCAGGCGTACCTGATCTCGATCCCCCGGGACACCGAGGTGCAGGTGCCGGCGTCGAAGAAGAGCGGCTACTCGGGCGGTACGGCGAAGATCAACAGCGCGTTCGAGATCGGCGCCAAGAACGGTGCCGGTTGGACCGGTGGAGCACAGCTCACGGCGGCCACCATCAAGAACCTGACCGGCATCGGCTTCGACGGTGCCGCGATCATCGACTTCGGCGGGTTCCGCAAGGTCATCGACGCGCTCGGCTCGGTGCACCTCTGCGTCGACCAAGAGGTCGAGTCGTACCACATGAAGTTGGTCGACGGTAAGCCGATGTGGAACGCGGACGCCAAGAAGACCGGCAAGCCGATGAAGCCGGTGGTGCACAAGAAGGGCTGCCGGGAGATGGAGGGCTGGGAGGCGCTGGACTACTCCCGCCAGCGCTACGGCCTGAAGAACGGCGACTACGACCGGCAGCAGCACCAGCAGCAGCTCATCAAGGCGATGGCCAAGAAGGCGATGGACGGCGGGGTGATGACCAACCCGCTCAAGCTCAACGACCTGGTCAAGTCCGCCGGCGAGGCGTTCGTGCTCGACACCGGCGGCACGGAGATCGGCGACTTCGTCTTCACCCTGCGCGGTGTGGCCGCCAACGACATGGTCATGCTCCGGACCAACGACGGCGCGTTCAACTCGGTCAAGGAGGGTGCGGAGGAGCGCGAGGTGCTCAAGCCGATCAGCCTCGAGATGTTCAAGGCGGTCAAGGACGACAAGCTCGCCGAGTTCATCGCGGCCAACCCGAGCGTGATCTCCACCAAGAAGTGACCGGGGCGACGCTACAAACGCCCCTGGACGGGTAGCCCGGATTCAGGCCGGACGTGGGAGATGCCCACGCGGCAGGGTCCGGGAGGCTGCCACGAACAGATCCGAACGAGTGGGTCGGGAGCAGCCGGAACACTCGGAACAGAAGGCTGATTCGTCGTCTTCCGGCGGACCGGGACGAGGTCGCGCGAAACGGGTACGGCGTACCGCCCGTTGGCCCAGGGTCCTGCTCGGCATCGGGATCGGCCTGGTGCTGATCGCCGTCGCCGCCGGCCTCGGTCTGCGCGGCGTGACCCAGCGGTACGACAACAGTGTGGCCAAGGAGCTGCTGCTCGACCCGGCCGCCCGGCGGGACCGGGCCGCGGGCAACGGCCCGCTCAACTACCTCCTGGTCGGCTCGGACCGGCGGGCCGCCACGGCGCAGTCGGACCAGCGGGCGGACACGATCCTGATCGTGCACATTCCGGCCGGGCTGAACCGGGCCTACCTGATCTCCGTACCCCGGGACCTGCTGGTGGAGATCCCGCCCTCGCCGGCGAACGCCTATCCGGGCGGATCCGACAAGATCAACTCTGCGTTCCACTACGGCGGCGGCGGACAGCCCGGCGCCCGACTGCTCTCGGCGACCCTGACCCAGATCACCGGCCTCCGGTTCGACGGCGCGGCGCTGATCGACTTCTCCGGCTTCCGCAAGGTGATCGACCTGCTCGGCGGGGTGAAGATGTGCGTCGACACCCCGGTACGGTCGATCCACACCAACACCCAGTTCAACCCCGGCTGCCAGGACATGAACGGGGCGACGGCGCTGGACTACGCCCGCCAGCGCTACGACCTGCCGGCCGGCGACTTCGACCGGCAGCGGCACCAGCAGCAGTTGCTCCGGGCGATCATGGACAAGGCCAGCGCGAGCGACCTGCGTACCAACCCGCTGAAGCTCGACCAGGTGCTCCGGGCGGTCGGCGCCTCGTTGACCGTGGACACCAACGGCAAACCGACCCAGGACATCCTGTTCGACCTGCGCGGGCTGCGCCCCGAGGCGATGAGGGGCATCCAGGTCCCGTCCCGCTCCGAGATGATCGGCGACACGTCGTACGTGGTGCTGGACGACAGCGCGACCGGCCTGTTCCAGGCCCTGCGGGGGCCCGATCTGGACGCCTGGGCACAAGCCAACCCAAAATGGGTGAACAAGCTTTAGCGGCGCGGCACCGCCCGGCCGCACCGGCCCGACCGTCCGGCTCTAGGCTGGACGCCGTGAACGGATCGAGAATTCCCACCGTGACGGTGTCCGAGGTCGACGACGAGGCGTACCTGCTCGACGTGCGCGAGCCCGACGAGTGGGAGGCCGGCCACGCGCCCGGCGCCCACCACCTGCCGATGATGGAGGTGCCGGCCCGCCTCGCCGAGCTCCCCACGGACCAGGACGTGGTCGTGGTCTGCCGGTCCGGGGGCCGCTCCGGCCAGGTGGTCTCCTACCTGCTCGGCAACGGCTGGGACAACGTACGCAACCTCGAGGGTGGGATGCAGGAGTGGGCGGCGTCCGGCCGACCGGTGCAGAGCGAGAACGGGCAGCCCGCCCGAGTGATCTGAGCATGACCGGTCCACTGGTGTTCGCACACCGCGGTTCGTCCGCGGTGCTGCCCGAGCACACCCTGGCCGCGTACCTGCGGGCGCTGGACGAGGGCGCGGACGGGTTGGAGTGCGACGTCCGGCTGACCCGCGACGGGCACCTGGTCTGCGTACACGACCGGCGGCTGGACCGGACCAGCAACGGCACCGGGCTGGTCAGCACCCGTACCCTCGCCGAGCTGGACCAGCTCGACTTCGGCTCGTGGCACAGTGCCACGGCCGGCGAGGACCTGCCGACCGACGTACCGGCGGACCCGTCCCGGACCCGGTTGCTCACCCTCGACGGGCTGCTGCGCGCGGTCCGCGCCGCCGGCCGCCCGGTCGAGCTGCTGATCGAGACCAAACACCCCACCCGGTACGGGGCCGACGTCGAGCGCCGGCTGGTCGACCTGCTCCGCCAGCACGGGCTGGTCGACCGGAACCCGGACGAAACCGTACGGGTCACCGTCATGTCGTTCTCACCCCTGGCCGTACGCCGGATCCGCGAACTGGCCCCGCACCTGCCGACCGTGCTCCTGCTCGAGGTGCTACCGCCCTGGATGCGGGTGGGCCGGCTGCCGTTCGGCGCCCAGATCGCCGGCCCCGGCATCGGGCTGCTCCGGGCCCGTCCCCGGCTGGTGCCGGCGTTACGCGCCGCCGGCAACCGCGTCTACGTCTGGACGGTCAACGAACCCGACGACCTGGATCTGGTCCTCGACTCCGGGGTGGACGGCATCATCACCGACCGTCCGGCGCTCATCCTCGACCGGCTGGGTCGCTGACCGGCCGACCGGGACTGCCCAAAGCCGACCGGAGAAGGCAGACTCGGGGCATGCCGGACCGCCCCGATTACCCCGCGCTCGTCGCCGGCCACACCGTCGTCATCGAAATGATCAATTCCGGTGACGCCGCACTGCCGGTCCTCGGTCACCTGCTCCGGGTCGCCCAGCGGACGGTCGGCGCGGCCGGCATGGCCTTTGTGGAGTACGGCCCCACCCGGGGCAGGATCATCGCCGCCACCGGGGCCGCGGAGTGGGCCCTCGGCCGACCGGTGCCGCTCGGCGACCCGGCCACCGAACGGCTGCGGTCCGGTGCCCGGGTGCAGGACATGCGGGTCGACGCGCTCTCCTGGGAACTGGCCCACCAACCCGACCGGTCGGACCTGCGCCGGATGGTGGTGGCGCGGGCGGAGATCGGCGGGGTGATGATCGGGAGCCTGCACGCCCTCTATCCCGACGGTGACGACGACTGCGGCCCGGAACACCGGACCGTCCTGACGTACGTCGCCTCCTGCGTCGCGCACATGTACGGCGACCAGGCGGGTCTGCCCGTACACGGGGACGGGCCGGTGGTGGCCGCGCTCGCCGACGGGCTCGCCATCGCCGACCGGGACGGCTTCGTCCGGCTCTGGAACCCGGCGGCGGAACAGATCGTCGGGCGGACCGCGGCCCAGGCGCTCAACCACCCGCTGCCGTTCCCGCTGCCACCGCCGGGGCAGGTTCTCGACCACCGGCTGCCGGACGGTCGGTGGATCAAGATCACTTCGGGGGAGCTGCCCGGCACGGTCGCCTCCCGGGTGGTCACCTTCCGCGACGTCACCGACCAGTTCCGGCAGGACCACGACACCGACCTGTTCGTCGCCGTCACCAGCCACGAACTCCGTACGCCGGTGACGGTCATCAAGGGGTACGCCGACACCCTCACCGACCACTGGGACTCGCTCTCCGAACCGGACCGACGCCAGGCGGCACGGGTGATCGGGCAACGGGCCGGCGAACTGGCCCGCCTGGTCGACCGGCTCCTCTCGGCGGCCAACGACGCCGGTCCGGTGGGCGGTGCTTCCCCCGTACCGTTCGACCTGGTCGAGGCGCTGCGCGCCGCGGTCGCCGACCTGCCCGCGCACCTGCGCCGCCGACTGGTCCTCGCGCTCCCGGTGGACCTGCCCAAGGCGCTCGGCGACCGGGCCAGCCTGGCGACCGTGCTGACCGAGCTGGCCACCAACGCGGACAAGTACTCGCCCGCCGACTCCCCGGTGGAGTTGCGCGCCGAGGCCGACGGACACACGGTGGCGTTCCGGGTCAGCGATCGTGGCGTCGGCATCCGACCCGAGCATGTGGAGCGTGCGTTCGACCGGTTCTGGCAGGGCGAGTCCGGCGACCGCCGGCAGTACCCCGGCGCCGGGCTCGGCCTCTACCTGGTCCGCCGGATCGTCGAACGACAGAATGGATGGGTTTCCCTGCGACCTCGGGCCGGGGGCGGTACGGTCGCAGAGGTGCGGCTGCCCAGAGGGTGATCCGCACCGATGGATTCCGGCGGTGCTCCGAGGAGGCACGTCCGTGGTTACGGGGATCGCTGAACGCTCGTGGTGCGTGGTCGTGCCGCACCAGGCGAGCGGAGCACGGACGGCCCGGCAACGGCTGGCGACCGAGCTGTCCGGGGTCATCCCGGCGGAGTTGCTCGCCGACGTCGTCGCCGTCCTGGCCGAACTCGTCGGCAACGCGGTCCGGCACGCCGAGCCGCTGCCCGGCGGGGTGGTCCGGGTGGCCTGGCGCCTGCGTCACGGGCCCGGCACCGACGTGGTCGGAATCCGGGTCACCGACGGCGGCGCGACCACCTCCCCCCGGATCCGTACGGTGGGGTTGGAGGCGATCGACGGCCGTGGGCTGCACATCGTGACCGCCCTCACCACCCAGTGGGGCGTCGAACGGGACGGCCTCGGGCAGAGCGTCTGGGCCGAACTCGCCGCCCCCGCCGCGGACCGCCTCGTCGCGCTGTCCTGACCGTGCCGTCCCCTGTCCTGACCGTGCCCGGGACCGTCGACCGGCCGGTGGGGCACCGAGCGGCCCGGAGTCCGGCCCCGATCCTCTAGGCTGTCTCGCCGTGAGCAAGCGTCGAAAGCAAACCCGGTCCTCGGCCGTTGCCGGTTCGAACAGCACGCCGGACGGCGGCCAGCGGCCGGCGAAGGAGAAGCGGGAGAAGGTCCGCGACGTCTTCGTCCCCCGGCCGTTCGAGGGACTCGCCGACGAGGCGGAGTGGATCGCCCTGCGCGAACTCGTACCGGCCGCGTCGGCCCCGCTCCAGCTCACCCCCGACCTGGTCGAGCAGTACGGCGACCGCCCGGTGATGCTCTCCACCGTGCTGCCGATGGCGTGGCCGGCGATGACCAAGCCGGACGGGCGGGTCTTCATCGGCCTCCAGCGCCACGACCAGTCCGGTGACGTCTCCCGGGACCTCGCCGTCGCGCTGCTCGCCGCCCTGGACGCCGAACCCGGACAGCAGGTGTCGGTGCCGCCGCTGCCCGGCGTCGGTCCCCGGCTGCAGGACCTGCTGGTCACCGACCGGCTCGACATCACCATGCACGAGGGCTTCGACTTCTGGCTGGATCCCGACGCCGCCGACGACCCGACCGTGCAGGCGTCGCTGGAGCGAGCCAACGCGTCGATCTACCCGACCGTACGGCTCGCCGCCGCTCCTGCCGCGTACTGGTGCCGGGTGCCGGAGAAGAGCCACGTGCGCTGGGTGCTGCCCGACGACGAGGACGCCGCGCTCGACGCGCTGTCCCGGCTGAGCGCCGCCGGTGAGCTGACGCTCGGCGAGGGCACCCGGTTCGCCGGGATGTTCCGGGCCCACGGGCGGCTCGTACCGGTCTGGGACCTGCCCCGCGATCCCGAGGCGGACGAGTGGGAGACCCCGCTGGCCGACTTCGCCAAGCGGTACGCCGCCGCGCTCGCGGATCCGTCGCCGCTGGACGGTGCCGCCCGCCGCGCCCGCCAGGGCCTGGTCGGCCGCCAACTGACCCTGCGCTGACCCTGGCCCAGCGCTCGGCGATCCTCGCCCCGCCGCTGTCAGCGGGGTGAGTCGCGGACCAGGGGGCAGGACATGCACCGCGGGCCGCCTCGGCCCGAGCCGAGTTCGGAGCCGGCGATCCGGATCACCTCGATCCCGGCCCGTTCCAACTGGGCGTTCGTCTCCACGTTGCGTTCGTACGCGACGCAGAGCCGGGGAGCCAGGGCGAGGGTGTTGTTGCCGTCGTCCCACTGTTCGCGTTCGGCGGTCACCGGGTCGAGGCCGGTGTCGATGACCCGAAGCGTGTCCAGGTCCATCGCGTCGGCCGCCGCCCGCAGGAACGGCGCCGGCCCGTCGACCTGCGGCTCGCCGTCGGCGCCGTTGACCACGGTGTACGCCGTCAGGGTGTCGGCGACGTTGGCGTACATCAGAACCGTGTCGACGTCGACCATCGTGCAGACGGTGTCGAGGTGCATGGTGGCGCGTTCCTGCGCGATCGGCACCACCAGGATGGTGTGCGCGAGGTCGGCGGCGAAGACCCGGCGGGCCAGCCGTTCGGCACCGGCCGGTGTGGTCCGTTCACCGACGCCGACCGCGATCACCCCCGGGGCGAGCAGCAGCACGTCGCCGCCCTCGATCCGCTCCAGGCCCGGCTGGTAGACGAACGGCGTACCGCCGAACCGGGGGTGGTGCCGGTAGATCGCGTCGGTCAGCGAGGTCTCCCGCTGCCGTGCGGGCATAGTGAGACTCGTCACTGCGGCATGGTCTCGGATCCAGGTGGATGAATCTCTGGTGAAGAGAAGATTGGGCAACGGGTCGATGACGAAGTCGTGTCGGTCGAGCAAGGTGTAGACCAACCCGCCGGGCCGGTCCCAACTCGTACGGAGTTCCTCGTGCGCGAGCCCGGCGATGAGCACGGTGGCGAGCGCGGCCGGGTCGAGGTAGGTCAGATGGTCCGCCACCCGCCGCCGCAGCGTCTCACCGAGCCGGGGGTCGCCGAGCACCTGCTCGGTCACCTCGGCCCTGGCGTCGGGCAGGGCCAGCGTCTCGGCCAGCAGGTTTCCCAGGTAGAGGACCTCGACGCCACGGGACGCGAGGGCGGCGGCGAAGGCGTCGTGCTCCTCCTGGGCCCGTCCGACCCATGGGATGGCATCGAAGAGCAGCGAGCCGTTGTTGCGCGGGGTGAGCCGGGCGAGTTCGCCGCCGGGCCGGTGCAGGAGCACCGTACGAAGACGACCTACCTCACTGTCGACGTAGTGTGTCACCATCGAAGCGTAGGGCAGGACTTGTCACCATCCGGGAAAACGGGCTGGGGGTGAATATGGCATTCATCCATACTCACTCAGCGGTTCGTCTTGCAGAACCACCGGTGTGGCCACGTACGGTAGTGAAGACATAACCCGAGGGACCTTTTGCCGGAGGTCACGATGACTGTGTTTCCTGCGCGCCGAGCGGTACCCACCGCCCGAGCCCTACCCGCCCCGCCGCCGACCGGGCCGTCCGGGACGCTCGAAGCCGTTCGTCCCACCCCATTGGACTGGGCCCGCCGTCGCCGCGCCGAACGCGAAGCCCGCCGGGTCGAGGGAGCTGCCGCACGCGCACTCCACCAGCTCGACCACCTCGGTCCCTCCTGGCACGTGATCGACGTTCCGCGCGCGGAACTGGCCGGTGGCCACCCGATCGCCCTCGACCGCGGCGCGCGCGACGAGCGGGCCAGCTTCCTCGCGATCGGACCCAGCGGCCTGTTCGCGGTCACCATCGCCGACCACGGCCGGGCCCGCGTCATGATCGCCGGTGACGTGGTCCAGATCAACGGCAAGCGCCCGAACTACGTCGCCGAGGCACGCCGGGACGCCAAGCGGGCGAGCAAGGCGCTCTCCACCGCGGTCGGCCTGAACGTACCCGTCACCCCGGTGCTCACCTTCGTCGGTTCCGGCGTGATCAGTGTCTACGGCCTGCCGAAGGAGTGTCTGGTCGCGACCCACCGCGAACTGGACCGCCTCCTGGTGGCCGGCGGCACCCGGATCAGTGCCGCCACCGCGGAAAAACTCTCCCGGGTCGCGCAGGCGCCTTCCACCTGGTTGAACGGCCCCTACCGGTCCGCCGCGGACTACCGTTGGTACGAGGACGGCCGAACGGCCGCTGACAAGCGGGCCAGCCACCGGTAACGTCACCAGCCAACGTCACCTATCGGGGCGGGAGTCCGCTTTCGCCCCCGTGGCATCGCTCGGCCCTGCCCTGGACCGTGCGCTGTCATGGCTCGCCGTCGCGACGGCCCCACCGGGGGTAAGTACCGAACCGTCGCGGTCGGCTAGCGTGGGTCCGACTGGTGAAGTTGCATAGGAGGCGCGGTGGCCCACGTCGAACTCTCACTCACCGAGGCGTTCGTGCCACCCTCCACCGGGACCTCGGCGGATCACGAGTCCGACAGCTTCGCCAACTGGTCCGCCAGCGTCTCCCTGGCAGCCGAGGCATGTCTCCTCATCGACCTGCGTACGACGATCACCGCCATCTCCGACTCGTGCTGCACCCTGCTCGGCCTCAGCGCCCCGGCGAAGGTGGTCGGCCACCCGCTGCTCGACGGCGAACTGCGGTTGCTCGACTTCACCGCCGCCCGGGGCGAGTTGAACGAGCAGGAGGTCGACAAGATCCCGCCGCTGCTCGCGCTCAGCTCCGGCCGGCTCACCCGTGGCCTGCTCCGGGTCCAGGCCGGCACCAGTCCGACAACCGACGCGACGGTGGACGCGATCTCGACGCCGCTGCTGGTCGCAGGGGCGGTCGCCGGCTCCCTCACCTTCTTCGCCCCGGTCTGACCGGCCGACCCACTGTGTCGCTCGCCGCACACTAAGGAGTTGGGCGGTCGACCGGGCTCACCGTAAGGTGCCCTCATGTTGGATATCGCTCTGCTTCCGGAGGAGTACGCGGTGTGCCGGCTGCCGGCCGGCTCGTCGCTGCCCGCCGGGCTGCTGGGCGGTACGGCGGAGTCCGGCGTCCTCTCGGTGACCTGGACCGCCGACGAGGTGTCGATCATCTGTCGGGCCGACCGGGCACCGGTCGAGGCCACCGTCGAAACCCCGTGGCGCTGCCTACAGGTCGCCGGACCGCTGGACATGGCCCTGACCGGGATCCTGGCCTCGCTGGTCGTACCGCTCGCCGACGCCCGGGTCAACATCTTCGCGTTCTCCACCTACGACACCGACTACCTGATGGTGCCGGCGGTCCGACTCGCCGAGGCACTGGCCACCCTGACCCACGCCGGTCACCGCGTCTCCGGCTGAGCATCTATCTAGCGGCCGGTCCACAGGAATACCATGGGGCCCGGTCAACTGATCGGCTTCTCCGCCCCGGCGCAAGGAATCGGCCCGTGCTCCGCGCACCATCCTCACGTACCACCGTGGCCCGCCGGCTCGTCGCCAGCGGTCTGCTCGTCGGTGGCCTCGCCCTGGCCGGCTGTGGCACCCCGCCGGAATTGCGGAAACCGCCCGGCAGCGAGCTGCCCTCGCCGGCCACCGCACATCCCACCCCGACCGGCACCCCGGTCACACCGGGCACCCGCACCCAGACCCCCGGCACCTGGCCGACCCCCACCCCGCTGTTCGGCGAGAACACCGCCGTCGCATGCCAGGGCAAACCAACCGCCGACCAGGTGGTCGCCCTGCTCCGCCGCTCGTCCAGTGGGATCCCGCGCGGGGTCCAGTTGACCGTGCCGGCCCCCGGCCCGCTCTGCGCCGGCGACTGGCAGTACACCGTGGTCCAGGTCGGTGACCGGGGCCCATGGCAGGTGGTGTCGAAAGGACCGGCGACCGCACTGACCCTGGTCACCGCCGGGACCGACGTGTGCAGCATCCCGGTCCGTACGGGCGCACCGGCCGGCATCAAGACCGCCGCCTGCGAAACCCCGCCCCAGGTTGCCGGCGGGTACACCACGCCCCCGCCCACCACCGGTGCGTAGGCTGGACCGCATGCCCGGTGTACCACCGACCCGGTTCGTCTACCTCGGTCCCGAAGGAACCTTCGCCGAGCAGGCACTGCGTACCCTGCCGGCGGCCGTACGCGGCAGCCGTACCCCGGCGCGCAGCGTGCCGGAGGCCCTCGACGCGGTCCGGCTCGACGACGCCGACGCGGCGCTGGTGCCCCTGGAGAACTCGATCGGCGGCGCGGTCGGGGTGACCTTCGACGAGATCGTCGACGGCGACCCCCTGATGATCGCCCGTGAGGTGGTGCTGCCGGTCGAGTTCGTGCTGGCCGCCCGGCCGGGCCGGTCGCTGGACGAGATCCGTACGGTCGCCGCCCACCCGCAGGCGTCCACCCAGTGCCGTGGCTGGCTCCGGGAGCAGTTGCCGAACGCCACCGTGGTCGACGTGCTCTCCAACGGAGCTGCCGCCGCAGCCGCCGCAGCCGGTGAACAGGACGCCGCCATCTGCGCGCCGATCGGGGTGACCCGGCAACGGTTGGCCGTACTGGCCGAGAAGATCGCCGACCACGGCGACGCCGTCACCCGGTTCGTGCTGGTCACCCGGCCGAGCACACCTCCGCCGCCGACCGGCGACGATGTGACGTCGCTGGCCGTCTTCATCGCCCACGACCGGGTCGGTGCGCTGCTCGCGGTGCTGATGGAGCTCGCCGTACGCGGGGTGAACCTGACCCGGATCGAGTCCCGCCCGACCGGTGAGGCCCTGGGCCGTTACGTCTTCTTCCTCGACTGCACCGGGCACGTCGCCGACGACCGGGTCGGCGAGGCGCTGCGGGGACTGCGTCGGGTCTGCGCCGACGTACGGTTCCTCGGCTCGTACCCCCGGCACCGGTGGGGGGTGGCGCCGCACGAACCCCCGGTGCCGGCGCCACCGGGCCTCAGCGACGCCGACTACGCCGACGCGACCGCGTGGCTGACCCGGCTCCGGGCCGGCGAACTCGGCTGATCCCCGTGGCGGGGTGACCCGTACGGCCACCCCGCGCGCTCGTGCCGCCCGGTTCAGCTCAGCAGACCGCCGAGCAGGCCGCCCTGCTGTTCCTGCTGGCCACTGCCCTGCACCGGCGGCTCCTCCGACGGCTGCACGACCACGAAGCCCTGTCCGGCGAAGCTCATCGTGAACGCCTCCCCGGTACGCCGCCCGAGCAGGGTCCCGAGCCCGAGCTGCTCGGCCCGGTGGTAGCCGGTCTGCAGGCTCGCCGACCAGCAGACGGCCGCCTGCGGGTCGACGAAGGTCGGACCGTCGACGTTCAGCACCACCGGGGTGCCCTTGGTGGTGATCGCGATCCGGCCGTAGCCGGTGAACACGCAGTTGAACAGGCCGGACGACGAGGCCATCCCGGCGCCGCCGACCATCCTGATGTCGTACTGGAGGGTGGAGTCGAAGGCCAGGACGCTGGATCCGTTGATCGACAACGCGTCGCCGGGCTCGAGGTCGATCAGGTGTACGTCACTGGCGTAGTCGGCGAGGAAAACATCGCCCCGGCCGACGACCTTCATCAGCGGCACACCCTCGCCGGTGAGCTTCTGCTTGAGGAACTTGCCGAGGCCGCCGGAGCCGAGTGCCTGGAACTGCACCTGTCCCTGGTAGGCGACCATCGAGCCGACGCGGGCCATCGCCTCGCCGTTCAGCTCGATCTTCAGCATCTTGGAGTTCTGCAGCCGCAGGCCGGGCTGGTCGGACTCCTTCTCCAGGTTCTCCGCGGAGAACAGCGCGCTGCGCATGGGTGTTCCTCCTGGTAGGGGTTGTTGCCCGAGGGTAGGCACCGGACGCAAACGAAGGCCGGACGCAGGGCGCGAAAGGTGGGAGTCAGCCCCAGCCGAGGGCGTGCAGGCGCTCGTCGTCGATGCCGAAGTGGTGTGCGATCTCGTGTACGACGGTGACCGCGATCTCGTCGATCACCTCGTCGTCGTCCTGGCAGATGCGCAGGATCGGATAACGGTAGATGAAGATCCGGTCGGGCAGGACGCCCGCGTAGTCCCAGCCCCGGCTGGTCAGCGCGTGGCCCTCATAGAGCCCGAGCAGCTCGGGCCCGCCCTCGGGCGAGTAGTCCTCGACCAGGATCACCACGTTGCTCATCAGGCGGAGCAGCTCCGCGGGCACCTCGTCGAGTGCCTCGCCGACCAGCTCTTCGAAACGCTCGCGGCTCATCTCGACCGGCACGCTCACCATTGTGCCCGATCAACGCGGTGCCCACCGGGCGTCGAACACCGGGTACGGGTGAGCGCGGTGCCCCGGCAGCCGTACCCGTCGGTCTGCCGACGCGTACGGGCGTGCCGTGAACACCGCGCTCGGCGGCTCGGATCAGGTGCCGGGTCAGGCGGAGAGGCGGGCGACCAGGGAGATCTCGGCGCCCGGGGAGAGCAGCCGGGAGATCGGGCAGTTGGCCTTGGCGCTCTCGGCCTGCTTCTGGAACTCGGCCTCGTCGATGCCCGGCACGTCCCCGACGGTTTCGAGGTCGATCCGGGTGACGGAGAACCCGCCGTCGGTCTTGTCCAGGTGGACCTTTGCCGTGGTCTCGACCGAGGTCGGGGCGAACCCGGCGTCGGCCAGGCCCTTGGAGAAGGCCATCGAGAAGCAACCGGCGTGAGCCGCGCCGATCAGCTCCTCGGGGTTGGTCCCCTCGCCCTCCTGGAACCGGGACTTGAATGAGTAGTTCCCCTCGATCCCGCCGTTGCCGGTGCGGATCGTGCCGGAACCTTCGGTCAGGTTGCCCTGCCAGCGGGCGGAAGCAGTACGGATAGGCATGACCACGACGCTAGTGCAAACCGGCCGGCGATGCGACGAACCGGGGCGGGACCATGGACACAGCGTCGGCGGCGTTCCGGGGTGCGGTCAGGAAGCTGTGTCATGATGCGGCGAGGACCGCGCTTACCCGGAAAGGGCACGGCCATGTCCCAGGAGTACCCGATTCCCCGGCAGGATGTCCGGTCGGAAGGCGTCGCCATGGTGGAGTGGGGCGACCAGGACGAACCGCGCCGACCCCGCCGCCGTGGCGACCTGATGACCCGCCTCGCTCGGGACCCCCGGATGGTGCCGGTGGTCGCCGGGATCGGGGCGGTCGCCGTCTTCGCCTCGCTGGTCGGTGAGTGGACGATCATGCGGGTGCCGAACTTCGGGCCGGAGGGTGTCGGGACGGTCGGCCGTACTCCGGTCGGGGTCTCCGACTCGACCAACTTCGGGGCCGCGTACCTGTTCGGGGTCTTCGGCATCGTCTGCTGCCTGGCGCTGGTCATCTTCGGCACGACCGCCGTACGGCGCAACGTCCGGGTGGTCGGCCTGGCCATCACCGGTACGGTGCTCGGCGTACTCGTCGCCGCGTCGCTGACCCTGGACAACATCTCCCGGCTCGGGATCGGTGAGGACACCGGCCTGCGGATCGAGTACGGCCGCGGGCTGGTGATGGCGTACGTCGGCACGGCGCTGCTCGGGCTCGCCCTGTACCTCGCCGGTCGGCTGCTCGGCCCCGAGCCGACGCCGTCCGCGCCGCCGGTCGCCGGAGCCGACAGCCCCGAACAGGCGGATCCGGACCCCGATCCCGTCTTCTCCTGGCGCCGGCAGGCGAGCACGGGCACACCCGACGACGAGCTGGACGACGTGCCCCGGGACCTGACCGTCGGCCCGACCACCCCGTTCGCCTCGCCCGAGCCACCGGAAGCCCGCTGAGGCCGGTCGTCACGGCCCACCGAGGCCGGTCGCCGCAGTCGGGCCGGCCGCCGGGCGGCCACGTGCGGGATCACGCCGCCGACCGCGCCGGGCAGATATCGCGGTGAAGGTTGGCGGCCCTTCCCGGTAGGCTCACTTCCCGTGATTGACCTGCGTCTGCTTCGCGACGAACCGGAAACCGTCCGTGCCAGCCAGCGTGCCCGTGGCGAGTCCGAGTCGGTCGTCGACGACCTGCTCCGGGCCGACGAGCAGCGCCGAGCCGCAGTCGGGCGGTTCGAGGCGCTCCGGGCCGAGCAGAAACAACTCGGCAAGCAGATGCCCAGGGCCACCGGAGACGAGCGGACCGCGCTGCTGGCGCGTACGAAGGAGCTTTCGGGCGAGGTGAAGGCGGCCGAGGCCGCCACCACCGAGGCCGACGCGGCGCTGCGCCGGGCCCAGCTCGCGGTTCCGAACGTGGTCGAGGCGGGCGCCCCGGCCGGCGGCGAGAACGACTACGTCGTGCTGCGCGAGGTCGGCCAGCTACCGGTGATCGACAACCCGAAGGACCACCTCGAGATCGGCGAGGCGCTGCGGGCGATCGACATGGAACGCGGCGCCAAGGTCTCGGGCAGCCGGTTCTACTTCCTGACCGGGGTGGGCGCGCTGCTCCAGCTCGGCCTGCTCCAGCTCGCCATCGCCCAGGCCGTCGAGTACGGCTTCACCCCGGCCATCACCCCGGCCCTGGTCAAGCCGGAGTCGATGGAGGGGACCGGTTTCCTCGGCGCGCACGCGAGCGAGGTCTACCGGCTGGACGCGGACGACATCTTCCTGGTCGGCACCAGCGAGGTGCCGCTGGCCGCGTACCACTCGGAGGAGATCCTCAAGCTGGACGACGAGCCGCAGCGCTACGCCGGCTGGTCGTCGTGTTTCCGCCGCGAGGCCGGCTCGTACGGCAAGGACACCCGGGGGATCATGCGGGTGCACCAGTTCGACAAGGTGGAGATGTTCTCCTACTGCCGCCCCGAGCAGGCGCACGAGGAGCACCTGCGGCTGCTGGCCTGGGAAGAGGAGATGCTGGCCAAGGTCGAGATCCCGTACCGGGTGATCGACGTGGCAGCCGGCGACCTCGGATCGAGCGCGGCCCGCAAGTACGACTGCGAGGCGTGGGTGCCGTCGCAGGGTCGCTACCGGGAGGTCACCTCGACCTCGAACTGCACCACCTTCCAGGCCCGGCGGCTGAACATCCGCTACCGGGACTCGGACGGCAAGCCGCAGTTCGCCGCCACGCTCAACGGCACCCTCGCGACCACCCGGTGGCTGGTGCCGATCCTGGAGAACCACCAGCAACCGGACGGTTCGGTACGCGTACCGAAGGCGCTCCAGCCGTACCTCGGTGGACGGGACGTCCTCGAACCGCGCTGATCCGGGCGGACACCCGGTGTGTCGATGGCCGGCCCGGCCATCGGCACACCAGCCGCTGGTACGTGAGTATTAGCGCGGAAGTCATGGGCGCGTAGCACACCGCGAGATACGGTTGCTCCCCCGTCGCCACGGACAGACCCGTGGAACTGGACAAACAGCACCAGTTTCACCGGGCCGGCGGAGGAGGCGGGGCGAGGAGGAGTCATGCCGCGACCCGGACTACCCAAGCTGGTGGCCACCGACCTGGACGGCACCCTGGTGCGCAGCGACGACACCGTGTCGGCCTTCACCCACGAGGTGCTCGATCGGGTACGCGCCGCCGGCATCCCGGTGGTCGGCGCGACCGGACGTGGACCGCGCCTGGCCGAGTTGACCCGAAACGACATCCGGGCCGCCGACTTCCTGGTGATGGCCGGTGGTGGTTGGGTGGTCGACCAGACCGATCCGCTCGGGCCGGTGGTGCTCCGCGACGAACGGCTCTCCGGTGGTGTGCTGGCCGCCCTGCTCGCCACGCTGGAGGCCGAGGTCGGGCCGCTCACCGTGATGGTGGAGGCGCTGGACGCCACCGACGCGCCGCTCTGGGGCGACTACGACCCCACCTGGCCGTACCCGGAACGGTTCGAGGCCCGGTCCCGGCTCGACTGCTGCGCCACCGACGTCATCAAGGCCTTCGCCCGTACGCCGGGGCACGACGTGGACGCGCTGCTCGATGCGGCCCGACGGATCGTCCCGCCGGAACAGGCCGCGATCACCCAGGCCGGGCAGGGCTTCATCGAGATCAGCCCGCCCGGGGTGGACAAGGCCACCGGGCTGGCCGTGGTGGCCGAGTCGCTCGGGGTCGACCCGGCCGACGTGCTGGTCTTCGGCGACATGCCAAACGACCTGCCGATGTTCGAGTGGGCCGGCTGGGGCCGGGTGGCGGTCTCGAACGCCCACCCGACGGTCCGGTCGACCGCTGACGAGATCACCCTGCGCAACGACGAGGACGGGGTTGCGGTCTACCTCGACCGACTACTGTCGCACTGATGGATCAACCGCCCCGACTGATCGCCACCGACCTGGACGGCACCCTGCTCCGGGGGGACCGGACGGTC
Organism: Micromonospora sp. NPDC004704; assembly: GCF_053601675.1. Taxonomy (NCBI): domain Bacteria; kingdom Bacillati; phylum Actinomycetota; class Actinomycetes; order Micromonosporales; family Micromonosporaceae; genus Micromonospora; species Micromonospora sp. NPDC004704. The sequence goes on from NZ_JBSGCD010000013.1 coordinate 69,622, forward strand.
AGCGTACGGACCGCCGACGCGTTGGAGCTCGCGGCGGGGGCGGGAGCCCGGGTCGTACTGGTCACCGGTCGACCGATCCGCTGGCTGCAAGGGGTGTACGACCAGTTGCGGGAGGCCGTACCGGCGATCTGCGCGAACGGGGCCGTGGTGTACGACCCGGTCGAGGACCTGGTGCTGCGGGCCGACCCGCTCGCCCCGGACCTGCTCGCCGAGGTGGCGCGCCGGCTCCGGGCGGAGGTGCCCGGCGTACGCCTCGCGGTCGAGATCACCGACGGCCGGCAGATGCGGCACGAGGTCGACTGGCCGCTGCGGTGGGACGGCGACATGAGGGAGATCCGGAGCATCGAGTCGCCGGAGGAACTCTTCTCGGTGCCGGCGGTGAAGCTGCTCGCCCGCGCCGGCACCCAGGATCCGGACGTCTTCGTCAAGGTGGTGGCGGGGGCCGTGGCGGGGCTGGCCGAGGCGACCCATTCGTCGTCCTCCGGGCTGGTGGAGATCTCGGCCGCCGGGGTGACCAAGGCGGCGGGTCTGGCCTGGTTCTGCGCCCGGCACGGGGTGACCGCCGATCAGGTGGTGGCGTTCGGTGACATGCCGAACGATCTGCCGATGCTGGCTTGGGCGGGGCGGGCGGTGGCGGTGGCTAACGGGCATCCTTCTGTGTTGGCGGTGGCTGATGTGGTTGTGGGGTCGAACGATGCTGACGGGGTGGCTGTCTACCTGGAGTCGCTGTTTCGGTAGTGGGCGCGGTGGGGGGTTGGGGGCGGCGTGCACCACTCTGGGCGGTCAAGCTTGATCCCGACGTGGGGCACGCCGCCCCCAACCCCTCGGTGGTCGCTCCGACCGAGCTGGTGGCGCGACGCGCGGGGAATTACAGCGGGTAGTTAGAGGTACTGGCCGGTGTTGGGGTTTTCGCCGGGTTGGCCGGGGGTGCCGGGGATGAGGCCGGTGGGCTGGGCGCCGCTCGGCAGGGCCGGGCGACCGCCGCGCATCTGTTCCAGTTGGAGCCGGGCGGCCATCTGCTGGGCCACCAGGGCGGCCTGGATGCCGTGGAAGAGTCCTTCGAGCCAGCCGACCAGTTGGGCCTGGGCGACCCGCAGCTCGCCCTCGCTGGGTGTGGTGCCCTCCTCGAACGGGAGGGAGAGCCGCTCCAGTTCTTCCCGGAGTTCGGGGGCGAGACCATCCTCGAGTTCGACGATCGACCGCTGGTGGATCTCGCGGAGGCGCTGCCGGCTCGCCTCGTCCAGCGGAGCGGCCTTGACCTCCTCCAGCAACTGCTTGATCATGCTGCCGATCCGCATCACCTTGGCCGGCTGCTCGATCAGGCTGCCCGGATCCTCACCCTGCGCGTTCCCGCCGACCGGTACGGTGCCGACCGGCTGGCCGTCCGGCCCGACCACCACCACGGTGCCGGGGCGGCCGGCCTCGGGGCGACTCGACTCGTCATTCTCGTTCGCGGAGCGCGCGGCATCGGTCATGAACCCATTTTCGCGCAGTGCGGGCACCGCCCGCTCGCGGGGACCGGGATACGGTCTGGCCGTGCTTCCCGACCCCCGCTCGGTACTCACCCGGGCCGCCCCCGTACCCGATGCCACGGTTCGCTACGGCGACGGGCCTGATCAGCTCGCCGACGTACGCCTGCCGGCTGTGCTCGGTGGCCCGGCCCGGCCACTGGTGGTGGTGATCCACGGCGGGTTCTGGCGGGACGAGTACGACCGGGCGCACGTCTCGCCGCTGGCCGCGGACCTGGCTGCTCGGGGGTACCCGGTTGCGCAGCTGGAGTTCCGGCGTACCGGACAGGTGGGTGGTGGTTGGCCGGGAACCCTCGACGACGTGGCGGCGGGCGTGTCGGCGTTGCCGGAGCTGGTGGGCGAGGTGCTTGCGGCAGCCGGTCGGGAGGCGGCGGCGGTGGGGGCGCCGATTCTGCTGGGGCACTCGGCCGGTGGACATCTCGCCCTGTACTGCGCCCGGAGGGTGTCGGAGCGGGTGGGGGGCGTACTGGCGCTGGCGCCGGTGAGCGACCTGGCTGAGGCGTACCGTCTCGATCTTGACGGGGGTGCGGTGGCGGCGCTGCTCGGCGGCGGCCCGGAGGAGTTCCCGGACCGGTACGCGGCCGCCGACCCACACCAGCACGTACCGCTTCAGTCACCTACCGTGGTCATCCATGGTGGGCTCGACCGGCAGGTTCCGCCCCCGATGAGTCGGCGGTACGCGGCGGCGGCCGGGGCGAATTGCCAGTTGATCGAGCTTCCTGATTGCGAGCATTTCGGTCTCATCGATCCCGAATCGGCCGCCTGGCCGACCGTGACGGCAGCACTGCGCTCTCTCTACCGATGACGTCCCATTCCCTGAACAGATGATCGAGCGGCATTGACGCAGCGTCGCCAAACCGGTAGAACGCGGAGGGGCTTCGCCCGCCCATTCATGTTCGGGAGGAACGATCTGTGTCGCAAATGGACCGCAGGCAGGCACTCAAGCTCTTCGCCGCATTGGGCGGCACCGGGCTGGCCGCCGCGTGCAGCACCGACACCGGAACTGAGGCGGCGGACGGTCCGGTGAGCGACCAACCGGTCCGGATCGGCTTGATCGCCCCGCAGACCGGTGGCTACAAGCCCATTGGTGACGAGATCGCGAAGGGGTTCCAGCTCTTCCTCGAACTCAACGAGGGCCGGCTCGGCGGGCACCCGGTGGAGCTGATCCAGGCCGACGAGGGCGAGTCGGCGCAGACCGGCAAGGCTGCCCTGGACGGGTTGCTCAAGCAGAACGTGCTCGCCCTGACCGGGGTGGTGAACTCGTCGGTCATGCTCGGCATCCGGGATGCGGTCGAGCAGGCCAAGGTGCCGCTGGTCGGCTCGAACGCCTCGCCGGCCACGCTGCAGAGCGTCGTCTACATCTGGCGCACGTCGTACGTGAACGACGAGCCCGGACGCGCGCTGGCCCCGTACGTGGCGCAGCAGGTGCCGCGCGGGAAGAAGATCGTGATCATCGCGCCGGACGGACAGAGCGGCCGGGACGCGGTGGCCGGCTTCCAGCAGGGGTTCGGTGCCGCCGACCCGCGGATCTCCGGTTCGGTGCTCTGGACGGAGTTCTCCACCAACCCCGGCAAGGGCGCCTTTTCGGCCAAGATCGAACAACTGCGGGACCGCAATCCGGACGCAATCTTCTGCTTCTATGCCGGGGCCGCCGCGGTCGAGTTCCTCCGGCAGTTGCGCGGATCCGGCTACCGGAACCCGATCTACGCGCCGGGCTTCCTCACCGAGGGATCCGTACTCAGTGAGCTGAAGGCGGACGAGGCGGAGGGAATCGTCACCGCCCTGAACTACTCGGCGGACCTCAACAACTCGGCCAATCGACGGTTCGCGTCCGCGTTCCGCAAGGCACACGGGGCCTCCCCGACCACGTACGCGATGGCCTCCTACGACGCCGCCCAGGTGTTGAACAAGGCGATCCGGATCGCCGGGGTGAAGCCGACGCCGCAGCAGGTCAACCTGGCGCTGGGCAATGTCGGTCAGATCGACAGCCCGCGCGGGCCGTGGCAGTTCAACCAGCCCCGTACGCCGCAGCAGAAGTGGTACCTGCGCAAGGTCCAGCGGGACGGGCAGTTGCTCTCGAACGTGTTGATCAACGAGCTGGCCACCCTGGGCTAGCCGGACCGACCAGCGGTCGGGTGGGGGCGCGCGGGATCAACCCCCACCCGACCGTCCCGGTCAGTGCCGCAGTTCGGCGATGCAGCACTTGACGCTGCCGCCGCCCTTCTTCAGCTCACCCAGCTCGACCGGCACCGGGACGTACCCGGCCGCGGCGATCTTGCTGGCCAGACCGGTCGCCTCGCTGTTCAGGATCACGTGCCGGCCGTCGCCGACCAGGTTGAGCCCGAAGGCCAGGGCGTCGGTCTCGTCGGCGAGCACCGCGTCGGGGAAGAGCTGGGCGAGGACCTGCTGGGTGGCGGTCGAGAACGCCCCCGGGAAGTAGGCGACGTTCCGGTCGTCGAGCGCGGCCAGCGCGGTGTCCAGGTGGTAGAACCGGGGGTCGACCAGGCGCAACGAGACGACGGGTCGGCCCAGCACCTCCTGCGCCTCGGTGTGCGCGGCCACCTCGGTACGGAAGCCGTACCCGGCGAGGATTGTGCCCCCGTACGCCTCCGGCAGGTACGCGAAGTCGCCCTCGCCCTCGTTCGTCACGGTCGGTGCCACGTACCGCCAGCCCTGGGCCTGGTAGAACGCCCGGTGGGAGAAGGCCTCGGCGGTCCGCTGCTCGTACCTGAACCGGGCCCCGTAGGCGGTGCCGTCGACCACGAACGCCCCGTTGGCCGCGAAGACCATGTCCGGCAGGCCGGGCTCGGGGTCGAGTACGTGGACCGTGTGGCCGAGGCCGACCAGGGTCTCCCGCATCCGCTCCCACTGCTTGACCGCCAACTCGACGTCGACCGGCGCGGTGGGATCCATCCACGGGTTGATCACGTACTGCACCGCGAAGTACTCCGGTGCACACAAGAGATATGTCCGCTTTCGCGGGATCCGCCGCTGGTTCACGGATACCAAGAGTAGGTACGCTTGAGCAGCGTAAACAGCCGGATTTATTGCTTCTCAGAGGCGGAACGTTGCAGATAGACGAGATAGATCAGCGAATCATTGCGTCCCTGGTCGCGGACGCGCGCCAGTCGTACGCGGAGATCGGTAGCCGGGTGTCACTCTCCGCACCGGCGGTGAAGCGTCGGGTGGACCGGTTGCGCGCCGGTGGGGTCATCCGGGCATTCACCACCGTCGTCGACCCGGCGGCGGTCGGATGGACCACCGAGGCCTTCGTCGAGCTGTTCTGCACCGGCCGGACCACCCCGGCGCAGCTCACCGTCGCCACCCGGCGACACCCCGAGGTGGTCGGCGCGTACACCGTGTCGGGTGAGGCGGACGCACTGGTCCACCTGCGCGCCGCCGACATCACCCACCTGGAGCAGGCGCTCGAACGGCTGCGGGCGGAACCGTTCGTCACCTCGACCCGGAGCATGATCGTCCTGTCCCGCCTGGTCGACTCACCGACCGTGGTTCCCGCCCCGGCCGCCGGCTGACCGGAGCAGCGCTGGTGGGGACGGGTCGGATCAGCGCAAACCTGGGCCGGCGTCACTGCCACCCCAGCTCAGACCCCCGAGACCGGCCGCGCGATGGAAGCCGGGATGTTCGCGTACGTCCGCACAGACCTCCTCGTCCGGGCCGACGGCGCCGCAGAAGAGCGGTTCGATGTGGTTCCAGGTGTCGGCCCGGGAGAGCAGCGGCGCGTGTACGCCCACCTCGGGACGGAGCACGCTGAGCCCCTCGGCGTAGCTGACCGCGTGCGCTCGGGCCTCGTCCAGGGTTGCCGCGGGGAAGGTGAGATGCAGCGTGTACCGGGTGTGCATGGCCTGCTCGGGCCAGCTCGGACCGGACTGCCGGGGAAACTGTGGAGGGCGCTTGAGCGCGTGGGCCACCGCCGCCCGCACCGGCTCGGAGACGTCCGCCCCGTCAAGTACGGCAAACAGGTCCGCCTCACGCTCCGGTTGGGCATAGTGGGGCTTGTGCCAGTGTGGCGAGCGGTTGTCAATCACCAATACCTCCCGTACGCGCGCCTTAGCGTCCTTTGTCGATATTTCTCGTGAAACACAGTGACGAAGCAGTCACGAAGAGCATGCATGGGATTTCTCTCGGATGCAACGCCGCAAATCGGGCCAGGCCGGTGGCCCTCCCTGATCACCTCCGGGCAATCGCCGGCCGGAGCGGAACGCAAGCGACGCTCGCTACGTCGTACCGGCCATGACCCGAAGGCGTCTCGTTCGTCCCACCACCGTCATCGCCGGCTGTGCGCTGGTCGGCACGCTCGCACTGGTCGCCGCGAGCGGAACGACTCCCACCGCCCGTACCCTCACCCGCGACCCCGGCGTGCCGGCCGCCGGCTGGCAGCTCGTCGCCTTCGACTCCTGCGGTGACGCGCTGACCCGGCTCAAGTCGGCCGCGAAGGCGTACGTCGGGCCGTGGGGCTTCGGTGGCGGCGCCGTGTCGGTCTCCGACGCGGTGGCCGCCGGTAGCGCGCAGCGGGCAGCCGCCCCGGGCGCCGCGCCGCCTGCCGGGGCCGGTGCACCGGGCGCCGGCACCGCAAGCGACACCCCGTCGGGCTACTCCGGCACCAACACGCACGAGGTCGGCGTCGACGAACCCGACCTGGTCAAGACCGACGGCCGACGGATCGTCACGGTCTCCGGCGGGGTACTGCACGTGGTCGACCCGGCCACCCGGCAGCGGACCGGACGGCTGGAACTGTTCACAGGGGACGATCCCGGCAGGTGGAGCGAGAGCAACCTGCTGCTGCACGGAGACCGGGCCCTGGTCCTGGTCCGGGACGGTTGGGGTGGCGGGATGCCGATGCCGATGCCCGCCATCCGGCGCCCCGGCATCGTGCCCGGACCGGACGGGATGCCGCCGGCATCGGACGCGGTCGCCGGACCACGGTTGATCCTGGTCGACCTGGCCGGACCACCCCGGGTTCTCGCCCAGTACCGCACCGACGGGAGCCTGGTCGACGCGCGGCAGGTCGGTGCCACGGTCCGGATCGTGGTGCGGTCCGCACCGCGCCTGAGCTTCCCGTACAAGGAGTCCGACACCGACGCGCAGCGCATCGAGACCAACCAGGACATCATCGACGCGTCGACCGCGCAGTCCTGGCTGCCCCGGTACGAGATCACCACCGGCGGGACCACCCGAGCCGGTCAGGTCGGCTGCGAACGGCTGGTCCGACCGGCCAGCTACTCCGGTACGTCGATGGTGACCCTGCTCAGCTTCGACCTCGGCGCGGCCACCCTGAACGAGGGCGACCCGCTCACCGTGGTCGCCGACGGCGAAACCGTCTACAGCACCGGCGCCCGGCTCTACCTCACCAACGACCAGCGGTGGCAGATGCCGGGCGGACGGTCCGACAGGGGTTTCGCCCCCCAACCCCGGGACGAGACGACCGAGATCTACCAGTTCGACACCAGCGGAACCGGCACCCCCCGGTACCTCGCCGCCACCACCGTTCCCGGCTGGCTGATCAATCAGTACGCACTGTCCGAGTGGGACGGTCACCTCCGGGTCGCCACCACCACCGGCCAGTCCAGGGGTACGGACGCACAGTCCAGCTCGGCGGTGTACGTACTCCGTGCGGACGGTGGGGAGCTGACCGAAACCGGCCGGGTGACCGGGCTGGGCAAGGGCGAACGGATATACGCCGTACGGTTCGTCGCCGGCACCGGGTACGTGGTCACGTTCCGCCAGACCGATCCGCTCTACACAGTGGACCTGACCCGTCCGGCCGCTCCTCGGGTGGTCGGCGAGTTGAAGATCAGCGGGTACTCGGCGTACCTGCATCCGGTGGACGGGAACCGGCTGCTCGGCATCGGCCAGGAGGCCACCGACCAGGGCCGTACACAGGGCACTCAGCTCTCCCTCTTCGACGTCTCCGATCCGGCCCGGCCGAACCGGCTCGCCCAGCACCACGTCCGGCAGGGCAACTCGGAGGCCGAACACGACCCGCACGCGTTCCTCTACTGGCCGGCGGACCGCCTGGTCGTGGTCCCGCTGACCGCGTACGACAGCACCCGGGCCGAGGTCGGCGAACCGCCGACCCAGGGTGCGCTGGCCCTGCGGGTGACCGAGGGCGGGTTCACCCAGCTCGGGCTGGTCGAGCACACCCGTGAGGCAGGGTCGGAGAAGACCGGGATGATCCGGCGGTCGCTGGTGGTGAACGGGGTGCTCTGGACCGTCTCGGACGTCGGCCTGAAGGCCAACCAACTGTCCACGATGGATGCGGCAGGCTGGGTGGAGCTGTCGTAGCCGGGTTCGGGTTGCCGTAGCAGCGCCGGTCGACCGTCGGGTACGGCGGTCGACCGGTGTGTCAGCGTGCCGGGGTCAGAGGTACATCCCGGTACGGTGCTCGCCCGTCGCCCGGTTCGTCGGCTTGTCGCCCTCACCGAAGAAGCGCTTGCCGCCGAACTCCCCGTGCAGCCGGTCGTCGAGTTCGTCCGCGAGCCCGGTCATCACCTGTACGGCGAGCATCAGGTGGGTCGCCTGGAAGTTGCGCCCGAAGACCGGGATGGAGGCCCAGACCGTCTCGTTGGCGCAGTAGAGCCGACCGATCGGCATCCGATTGGTCAGCTCGGAGAGCTTCACGTAGAGCTGCTCGGTCGGCTCGATCTCGGTCAGGATCGGGGAGAAGACATCGACCAGCGGCGGGTTGTCCCGTACCCGGACGAACACCATGGCCGATCCGGCCCGGATGTTGATGTCGCCGTCGGAGTCGACCTGGAGCTGTTCGGCGTTCGACTTCATCATCGCGGAGACCACGGTGCGGACCCGCTCCTCGAGCGGGATGACCTCGTCACCGACCGCCTGGGCGGCCCGTGCGGCGGCCAGCGCCTCGTCCAGGTCCGCCTCGGTGCCTTCGCCGGACTCGGTGTCGTCGTCGGCGTCCGGGGTGAGCGCGGCACGGGCCGTACCGAGCGGTTGGACCGGGAGCGGCTCGTCGTCGGCGTCCTGGGCAAGGTAGACCAGGAACGCCGGGTGCGGGGCACCGTAGACGTCGCGCAGCGTACGGACCACGGTGGTGGCCAGCCGGCTCGCCTCCGTCGTACCGCTGCGCAGGCCGAAGTGCGGGCCGGAACCCTCGATCACACCGGGGGGCGACCAGCCGAGCGCGATCATCTCCGCGACCGCACCCCGGTTGAGCCGGAAGCCCTCGGGCAGGGCGGCGTTGCCGACCGCACGGGCGCCGATCCGGCCCTCGGCACCGGCCTCGATGCTGACCGAGTAGATGGCGTCACCGGTGCCGGAGGCGGTGGGGTCGAGGGTGACCTCGATCCGGGCACCGGGCGGCAGTTCACGCAGGGCGACCGCGAGCGCGCGGGCGAACTCCTGCCAGGCCTCGGTCACCTTCGCCTGCAGGTCGGCGGTGCTGGGCTCGTCGAGCAGGATGGATTCGTGGTGAGCGGGCCAGGCGTCGCCGGCCAGGGCAGGCTCGGCCGCAGCAGGCTCGATCGCCTCGGACCCGGTCGCCTCGGACCCGGTCGCCGAGGGGTGCTCCGCGTTCATGATCGCCTCCGTCCGTCAGGCACACACCCTACCCAGCGCGACGGTCGGTGGGCACGGCGCCGACCCGGATCGGACACTCTCCGGAGCTGAGCCGGGACTCATGCCCTCAGGCGGCGTTGTCCGATGCGGCGGGGCCGTCCGGCGGAGGCCAGGAACGGGCCAGCACGGCCAGCCGTTCGGCCGCCTCCGCCGGGTCCGCACCACGCCCGACCGCGATCCCCAACAGGTACGCGGTGACCGGCGCACCCGGACGCAACACCTGGTGGGCGACGTCCCGGGCCAGGTCGAGCACCACCGGGACGTCCGCCACGCTCGGGTCCAGCCCCAGTTCGGCGCAGGCCGTGGCCACCCAGTCGTCGAGCGTTCCCATCAGCCCACCGCCAGGATCCGGTGCGGCGGACTGGTCTGTTCGAGCACCGTCATCGTGTCCACTCCTCGGCCCGGCGTACATCGTCGTCAGTGTCGCAGTCGAACCAGGGCGGCGGCCCCGATCCGGTCCAGGAAATCTCGATCACGGTCAGCTCGGCCACCAGCGCCCGGATCGAGGCACCCGCCAGCGTCCCGCCGCGCTGCTGTGCGAGCCGGTCCAGGGCAACGGCCAGTGCGGTCGTACGCCACACCCCGCACAGCAGTTGCCGCCGGCCGGTGTCGTCGCGGTAGAGCACCCCGTCGGCGGTCGACCCGGCCAACCGTTCGACCAGCAGGGTGACCGCCTCGGCGGTCAGCAACGGCAGGTCGGCGGCGAGCAGTGCGACGTACTCCGGTGAAGTCGGCGCGTCCTGACCGGTGTCACCGACGAGCGCGGCCAGTCCGGCTGCGGTCGCGGCGACCGGGCCGCCACCGGGCGGGTCCTCGCGGGTGACGAGCACTCCGGGCGGCAGGTCGACGGTCGGGCCGACCACCACCCGTGGCGCTGCCGTGGCGACCGCCGCGAGCACGCGGTCCCGCATCGACCGGCCGTTGACCGGCACTGCGGGTTTGTCCACCCCGCCCATCCGTCGGGCCGCGCCACCGGTGAGCACCACCGCCGCCAATCCCACCATCGGCCCACCGTAACCGCATCCGCTCGGGTCGGCTCTCCATGCCGTGCCCTGCCGTGCCCTGTGCCGAGCCGAGCCGGGGCGGTTACGAGCCGTACCGGTCAGTCGGCGGTGCGGCGGGACGGTCGCCAGTCCCGGCGTCGCAACCTGGAGCGGCTCGGGCGGACGGCCCGTTCGGCGAGTCCGGCCGTACCGGGTCGGCGGGGTTTTCCCGTCCTGCCGCCACGCCGTCCGCGACGGGCCGGCGACGCCCAGCTCTCGTCCAGTGCGGACGGTGGCAGACCGCCGTTGAGAACGTCGGCCATCAACTGTGCCATCGAGTAACCGGGATCGTCGGCCAGTGCCCGCTCCACCGCCGCCGAGGCGAGCGCCCCGTTCCCGACCCGCCAGGCGGCGAAGGCGAGCAGCCCGCCCGGTGCCGCCGCCAGGCCGGGCTCGGCCCGACGGAGTACGTCACTCCAGAGCGCCACCTCCCAGTCCTGCGCCCCGATCCGCTCCCACGCGTGGTCGCGTACGTCCAGGTGGGTCAGGAGCAGGGTGAGCCAGGCGAGTTCGTCGTCGGGGAGGGTGCTCCCGGTCCGGTACCGTTCCTCGGCCAGCCGTACCGCCGCCGTACCGGCCGTGCGGATGGCCGCCATCCCGGTCGGGTCGCCGTCCGGGGCGGCGGAGAGCAGGTCGAGCAGCCGTTCCCGGGCGCGTACGGTGGCCCGGCTCATCAACTCGCGTGCCGCACCCTCGACCGAAGCGACCTGACCGGTCAGCGCGGCCCGGTCGGGGAGTGCCACGTGGCCGGCGAAGGTGGCGGCGGCGGCAACGGCACTGGTGGCCGGATCGAACGGGGTGCCCTCCGGCGGGCAGCACCTCGGTTCGTCGCACCGGTACGACCAGTAGCGGCCGTCGGTGACCCGGAGGGCGTCGAAGATCATCAGCCCGGCCCGCTGGACCGCCGCCTCCAACTCGTCCACGGCCGGGGTGACCCGCTGCGGTGGGCCGTACCCGATGATGGTGACCGCGTGGGCGCCCTGCCGGCGGATCACCGCGGCCAGGTATTCGGCGGCCTGACGCAGTTCGGGGCCGCCCGGGTCGGGCAGGTCACCACGGGCGACGAAAACGATCCGGGTGTCCCGCATGGCGAGCAGCACGAGGCTGTCGGCGGGATGGAATCCGAGCAGGTAGGGAACCGCGGAGATCAGATCGGCGGTCGAGCGTACGGTGAGCCGTGGTGGATCGGTCGAGGTCATGCCGGCAGCCTCGCGCGGGTGCCGGAGTGATCGGAAGACCCCCGGTTCCGACCTGTGGACGACACGCGGGGTTATCCACAGGCACACGGCGTAGTTTCCCTGCTTAGACCGAATGTCCGACCCACGGCTCGACCGTTAGCCAGGCTGGCGGACATGCCTGGCCGGACGGGCTGGATGCGCCTACAGCGGCAGGACGTAGGCGTTCACAAAGAAGTGCTCCACGTTTGCCCAGTGCAAGTGCCCGGCCTTCGCCTCGTCGCCCTCCCGGCCGAGCACGACGTGCAGGTGAACCTCGCCGTCTTTCACCTCGCCGGTCCCGGTCAGCTCAAACGGCTCGGCATACTCCGTGAGGATGTCCTTGGCGTAGTCGTCCGCTGTCATGGTCGAGATGCAGCACCCCTCAACGGCCCCGATGAGTGACACAACCGCACCATTCGCGACGCCCCGGGCCTGTAGCTCGGCCCTCAAGGTCGACATAACTTCCTGCCCAGGCTGTATGGAAATGAGGATCATCGGGGCCTTTCTGAGGTCGTCGTAACGGGGTCCGCACCGGCCAGCAGCGCCGCCATACTCCGGAGGTTCTCAGGTGCACTCTCGGTCCGCAGGGCGTCAGCGACGGCCGCCCTCACCGGCTCCCGGCTGGCGGCACCCGCCCTGTAGAGAAACACCGCGCTACACCATCGTGCCGCCGCATCACGGGGATTTCGCAACTCCTCGGCGAGCCGGGGCGCTGCGTCCGAGGGCATCGCGCCCGAGCCCCGCGCAAGCTGGCCTGCGACCGCCCATGGCAGCGACAGGACCCGGCTCGCGACCGCAGTCAGGTACAACGCCCGCATGTCGTCGTCCGCCCGCAGCGCTTCTATCACTCTGTCGGCTGTTTCCGGCGCTTCGATCTTCGCGAGGATGCCTGCCGCGTTCACCCGCAGCAGATCGGTACCGCCCACAGCCATCCACCGGCTCAGGGTCGCCTCGCTCGCCGGGTCATGCTCAACGAACTCGCGAATTACGAGGTCAGTCGCATGGCTGGTCTGGGCCGTTGCGAGTCGCCCGCTGGCGCCCGACGAGATCCCGTCGAAGACCCGGCACGCTAGGTGAAAGTCAAGCAACCCCGGATGGGGGAAGCGGACCGCACCGGCCACCGTACGGACAAGCTGACGCCGCCGGATGAGGTGGACCGTAGCCGGCCCTAGCTCCGCCGGTATCAGGCTCTCATGTAGCTCGCGCCCATCACCGCGCCAGATCTCCCATGCGATCCACTGGGCACACTCATCGAGGTCGACAATCGGCGCCGGGTCGGGCACGGCCACTGCGGCGATGGCAGCACCTGTCAGCGCGAGGAAGTCCTTCCGTCTCACGTCGTCCACGGTAGGCGACGAAGACCCATCGCGTGCCCGCCGTATTGCCCGCCGGTACAGGCCGACCGTGGCCGGCGTGACGGGCCGCTTCCCTGTCTCGATCCGCGATAAGTGGCTGGTAGATAGCCCGCCGAGGCGCGCAACCTCCGCCAATGTGAGGTCGGCCGCCCGCCGCGCCTGCCGTAGTTCTGCCCCTGTACTCATTCCCGCTCCGGTTTGCCGCAACTTTCTTGCCGCACGCGAGCAGTGCCTATCTCACCCTGCGAACCGCAATCCTGACAGAAGGTCAACCCCGACCACCACAAACGGTATGAGAGGAGCGACGGCATGTCGATGCTGAGACGGCGCAAACCCGCTACCCAAGGGCACCGCCGCGTCTGGCGCGGCTTCCGCCGGTACTGCATATGCGGCCTGCGCTGGCCGTGCATCGACCGGAAGACGCCACCGCAGGGCGTAAGTCGGCTCTACGGCGTCGCCCAGTTGCCTCGCCCGGCCTGGGCTTCCGAGCCGACAACGAACGTGGGGCCGTTGCTGACGCTCGGCCAGCGCATGGCATATCGCGTGCCTAGGAACGGAGGCCGCCATGCCAGGTAGGTCATTGGTGCGCGTCGGCGACCTCATCAACGCCGAGCGGGCCGACTACCGCCGGAGCAGCGCGCCTGCCCACCAGGACAGCATGGGGGATCTTCACCTGCGGGTGACGCACGTGCCGATGGACGCCGGGGCGTATGACACGGAGTGGCTCACCGTTCGCGGCATCGAAAAGCCGACGGGCCAGCCCGAGCAGCCCGAGGCGGTATTCGTGATCCGGCGCAGCGTGCTACTTGATTCAGAACCGGCCGCGCCGCGAGGTCGGCTGTGGTGATGGATGCTCGCCCGCCAGCGGACAGGGCCGTCGCCCACCACATCCCGATTCCAAAGCTGTGGATTTGCCGGATCGACGCCTACCCATGGCCCTGTGCCGATGCCCGCCTGAACCTGCTCGCGGGCTTCAACGGCCGGACGCTCGCCCTGAACCTCTACCTCGGTGCCCAGTTCGTAGAGGCGTTGGGTGACCTCTCGGCGATCGACCCGGCCACGGGCGACCCGCCAGACCCCCGCGTTCTATTCGAACGCTTTATCGGCTGGGCGAGCACCCGGCGACCCTGATGACCGAGCTTCGGAAGATCACGGTCAACCTGACCCCTCGCGCGGTGGACGCGCTCGACTACCTGGACGACATCAACCCGAGCAAGACTGACGCCGTGAACTGGTCGCTCGTGCTGGCCGCGAAGCTGGCAGAAATCGCCCCCGACGGGAACTTCGTGATCCTCCTCCCCGACAGTTCCCGGCACCGGTTCGTCCAACTGTCCTGACCCTCACACTGACCGGCCCGCCTCGGGGCGTGGTGTCTTCCCCGTGGACGACGCCCCGAGGTGGGTCTTCGACTTCGCCGGGGCTGGCTAGCGCCGAGGTGTTCGAGCCCGACGCCTGGTCCGACTGGCTGTCCGGGCGCGGGGCGCTTGTCGGCACTACGGTCAATCGGCGGTACGTTGCGCGGATGGACCTGGTCTACCTCCGGGCGCACCCGCAGCACCTGCCCACCTTCCTGACCCACCAACGGATCAGGGAGACACCGGTCGCCGGTGGTGACATCTGCGATGCCCGTCGACTCACCCTCGACGACGGTAACTCGGTCTTCGCCAAGAGCTGGCCCGAGAGCCGCGCGACGCCCGTACCCGATGGGTTCTTCGCCGCCGAGGCGGCCGGGCTGCGCTGGTTGCGGGCGGCCGGCGCGGTCCCGGTGCCCGAGGTGATCGCCGAGCTGCCGGACCTGCTCGCGCTGGAGTGGGTCGAGCCCGGCCCGCCGACCCCGGCGGCGGCTACCCGGTTCGGCCGGGAACTGGCCGCCCTGCACCGGGCCGGCGCACCCGCCTTCGGCGCCGGATGGAGCGGTTTCATCGGCGCGCTGCCGCAGTCGAACACCCCGTCGTCCGGGCCGTGGCCGACCTGGTTCGCCGAGCACCGGCTGGCGCCGTACCTGCGCCTGTCGGTCGACAACGGCGCCCTCGGACCGGCCGAGGTCGCGCTGGTCGAGCGGGTGATGAAAAACATCAACGGGTACGGCGGCGCCGAACCACCCGCCCGGATTCACGGTGACCTGTGGCCCGGCAACCTGCTATGGGGTGCCGACGGGCGGGCCTGGCTGGTCGACCCGGCGGCGCACGGCGGGCACCGGGAAACCGACCTGGCCCAGCTCGCGCTCTTCGGCGGTGCCCCCGAACTCCCCCGGATCCTCGACGGTTACCAGGAGATCTGGCCGCTGTCCGACGGTTGGCGGGAGCGGGTGCCGGTGCACCAACTGCACCTGCTGCTGGTCCACACCGCGCTGTTCGGTGCCGGTTACCGTACGGCGGTAAGCGCGGCGGCTGGCTCCGCGCTACATGGTTGACGGTATACCGTCGAACGATGGGCATCCCGGTTATCCAATCGACCGCCGTCGGCCCGGCGACCGGATCCGGACCGGAGACACCGACCGGACCGGAGACCGCGTCCGTACGGCCACCGCTGCGCACCCTCGTCGACCGGTACCAACGGGTCGCCACCGACCTGCGCGTCTCCCTGACCGACCGGTGCAACCTGCGCTGCACCTACTGCATGCCGGAAGAGGGGCTGCCCTGGCTCCCGCAGAGCCGACTGCTCACCGACGACGAAATCAGTCGACTGGTCCGGGTCGCGGTCCAGCTCCTCGGCGTGACCGAGGTCCGGTTCACCGGCGGTGAACCGCTGATCCGTCCCGGACTGCCCGCCATCGTCGCCGCCGCCGCCCGTCTGAACCCACGGCCGACGCTGTCGCTGACCACGAACGGGATCGGGCTGGAACGGCTCGCCGGCCCGTTGCGTACGGCCGGGTTGGACCGGGTGAACGTCTCGCTCGACACGATCGACGCCGAGCGGTTCCACACCCTTACCCGACGCAACCGGCTGCCGGACGTGGTGGCCGGGCTCGCCGCCGCGGCGACGGCCGGACTCACCCCGGTGAAAATCAACTCGGTGCTGATGCGCGGCGTCAACGACCGGGACGCGCCCGCCCTACTGCGCTTCGCCCTCGACCACGGCTACGAACTGCGGTTCATCGAACAGATGCCGTTGGACGCCCAGCACGGCTGGGACCGCTCGGAGATGGTGACCGCGGCCGAGATCCTGACCGCGCTGAAGGCCGAGTTCACCCTGCTCCCCGATCCGGTGGAGCGGGGCGGGGCACCGGCGGAGACCTGGCTGGTCGACGGGTTCACCGGGCTGGACGGACGCCCGGCGCGGGTCGGTGTCATCGGCAGCGTGACGCGGCCGTTCTGCGGCGACTGCGACCGGACCCGGCTCACCGCCGACGGCCAGGTACGCGCCTGCCTCTTCGCCACCGAGGAGTCCGACCTGCGCGAGGCGCTCCGGGGCGGGGCCGACGACGAGGAGATCGCCCGACGGTGGCGTACGGCCATGTGGGGCAAACGGGCCGGGCACGACATCGACGACCCGTCCTTCCTCCAACCGGCCCGACCGATGTCCGCGATCGGAGGATGACCATGACGACTTCCGAGATCTCCCCGACCATCACGGTTCGCTACTTCGCGGCGGCACGGGCGGCGGCCGGAGTCAGCGAGGAGTCCGCCCCGGGCGGGCTCACCCTCGACGCCCTGGCCGACACGCTGGGCATCCGGCACGGCGAGCGGCTGGCGAGCGTACTGAAGGTGGCCAGTTTCCTGGTCGACGGTGTGGTCCAACGCGACCGGGAGC
Source organism: Micromonospora sp. NPDC004704 (assembly GCF_053601675.1). Lineage (NCBI taxonomy): Bacteria > Bacillati > Actinomycetota > Actinomycetes > Micromonosporales > Micromonosporaceae > Micromonospora > Micromonospora sp. NPDC004704. The sequence continues at coordinate 86,115 of NZ_JBSGCD010000013.1, forward strand.
AGCCACTGCCGGCAACCGGCACGGTCGACGTACTGCCGCCGTTCGCGGGCGGCTGAGAGTCCTCCCCCGCGTCGGTGCCCGCCGTCACTCGTTCGTCAGCACGTGGGGACGGGCTACGGGAGACAACGGTGGGGTGATGGCGACTGACCGCGCCGTCGACCTCGTACGGGAGCCGGACGAGCCGCAACGCGCCACGTTCATCGAACTCCTCTTCGACGTGGTGTTCGCGTTCGCGCTGACCCGGGTGTCCCAGCAACTGTTGGACAGCATCGACTCGGGTCGCCGGATCGAGTGGCTTCCCGTCGCCGAGACCCTGGTGCTGTCGCTGGCGGTATGGAACGTCTGGGTCTTCACCTGCTGGATCACCAGCAGGTTCAACCGGCTCTCCGCGACGATTCACGTCACCATCTCCGCGCTGATCCTCGGCAGCCTGCTGATGGCGGTCGGTCTGCCCGGGGCGTTCGACGACCGGGGGTTGCTGTTCGCCGGGGCGTACGTGGGGTCGCAGCTCGGTCGGCCGCTGATCATCATGCTCGCGCTGGGTAACCATCCGAGGCGGCGCAACCAGGTCCGGATCCTGTGGTGGGCGGTCGGATCCGGGGTCTTCTGGATCGTCGGGGCGCTGCTACCGGCTCCGGTCCGGCTGCTCCTCTGGACGGTCGGCGTCGGAATCGACTTCCTGGGCGTCCTGCTCGGCTGGCCGGTGCCGGGGCTCGGTCGTGAGCACAACGCCTGGTGGCGATTTGCCGGCGAACACCTCGCCGAGCGGTACCAGCAGTTCTTCATCCTGGCGCTCGGCGAGTCGATCCTGTTCACCGGGCTGACGTACGGCGACGGCCGGCTCACCTTCGGCCGTACGCTCGCGTTCCTGTTCGCTCTCGGCAGCACCCTGCTGCTCTGGCACGTCTACTTCTACCAGGCCGGGAAGGCGCTGCCCGACGCGATGGGCCGGGCCGACCACCCCGGCCGACTCGGCCGATCGTCCAACTACACCCAGTACGCGCTCGTGGCCGCCGTACTCGTCACCGCGGTTGCCAACGATCTGGCCATCAACGACCCGTTCGGGGATCCTCGCCTCGCCTTCGTCGCCGTCACCCTGGGTGGGCCCGCGGTCTTCCTGGCCGCACGGCTGCGATTCGAGTGGGAGGTGTTCGGGCAGCGCACTCTCGCCCTGGTCATCGGGCCGGTGCTGCTCTGTGCGCTGATCCCGGTGATGCTCCACCCGCCGAAACTGGTCGCGAGCATCGTCGCCGCCGGGGTCCTGGCCTCGGTGGCCGCCGTCGAACTGGTACACCGTAAGCGGGTCGGCCGCGCCGAACCGGCCCCACCGTTCTGACCCGGACACCGCATCGCTCTGACCCGAGCAGCGCATCACTCTGACCCGGACACCGCATCGCCCCGACCCGAACACGGCATCGCGGATCTCACGCTTGTGCGTGGCGCCACGCGCGGGCGGACCGGCCCATGACAGTATGCGGCGTGCTTCCGTTCAGCGCTGCACCTTCCGGCGGCCCCGCCTCGACCGCCGGCTCCTTCGTCGCGGACCTGCACATCCACTCGAAATACTCGCGCGCCTGTAGCCGGGACCTGACGCTGCCGAACCTCGGCTGGTGGGCCAAGCGCAAGGGCATCAGCGTGCTCGGCACCGGCGACTTCACCCACCCCGCCTGGTACGACCACCTGCGCGAGACGCTGCGCCCGGCCGAACCCGGGCTCTACCGGCTCAGCCCGGACGCGGAACGGGACATCGCCCGCCGCCTGCCGCCCCGGCTGTCGAGCGTGGCCGAGGCGAACCCGGTCCGCTACCAGCTCAGCGTCGAGATCTCCACGATCTACAAGCGGGACGACCGGACCCGGAAGGTGCACCACCTGATCTACCTGCCCGACCTGGACGCGGTCGCGCGGTTCAACGCCGTACTCGGGCGGATCGGGAACATCGGGTCCGACGGGCGGCCGATCCTCGGGCTCGACTCCCGCGACCTGCTGGAGATCGTCCTCGAGGCGAGCCCCGACGGTTACCTGGTCCCGGCGCACATCTGGACGCCGTGGTTCTCCGCGCTCGGCTCCAAGTCCGGCTTCGACGCGATCGCCGACTGCTACGCCGACCTGGCCGAACACATCTTCGCGGTGGAGACCGGCCTCTCCTCCGACCCAGCGATGAACTGGCGGGTCTCCAGCCTCGACCGCTACCGCCTGGTCTCGAACTCGGACGCGCACTCCCCGGCGGCCCTGGCCCGCGAGGCCACCGTCTTCACCACCGACGTGGACTACTACGCGATCGGGTCGGCGATGCGTACCGGAGACGGGCTGGCGGGGACCATCGAATTCTTCCCCGAGGAGGGGAAGTACCACGCGGACGGACACCGGCTCTGCGGTGTCAACTGGGCACCGGAACGGACCCGGCAGGCGGGCGGGCTCTGCCCGGAGTGCGGCAAGCCGCTCACCGTCGGGGTGCTGAGCCGGGTCGAAGACCTCGCCGACCGGCCGGACGGACACGTACCGGCGGGCGCGCCACGGGTGAACCACCTGGTCCAGCTCGCCGAGATCCTGGGCGAGATCAACGGGGTGGGGCCGAAGTCGAAGACGGTCGAGGGGCAGCTCAACAACCTGGTCGCCGCGCTCGGCGCCGAACTCGACATCCTCACCGCCGTACCCCTGGACGACCTGCGGCAGGCCGGTGGGGAACGGATCGCCGAGGCGATCGACCGGCTGCGCCGGGGCGAGGTACGCCGGATCCCCGGCTACGACGGCGAGTACGGCGTGATCAGCCTCTTCGAACCGGGTGAACTGCGCGGAGCGGGTGCGGCCGGCGAACCGGAGGCGCTCTTCGACGTACCCGTGTCGGTGCCCCGGCCCCGACCGGCGGCGGAGTCTGCGCCCAAGCCCCGGACCAAGCCCGCCGCGAAGGCCGCCGCCGAGCCGAAACGTCGACCGGCCCGGACCGTGCCCGCCCCGGCCCCGCCGATCGCCCCGCCGCCCTCACCCCACGAACCCTTCGAGCCGATGCTCGCCGGGATGGAGGAGGTCGGCACCGGGCTGCTCGACCGGCTCGACGCGATGCAGCGGGTGGCCGCCTCGGCACCCGGCGGGCCGCTGCTCATCGTCGCCGGTCCGGGCACCGGGAAGACCCGTACGCTGACCCACCGGATCGCGTACCTCTGCGCGGAGCTGAACGTCTTCCCGGAGCACTGCCTGGCGATCACCTTCACCCGGCGGTCCGCCGAGGAGTTGCAGGCCCGGCTCGACGGGTTGCTCGGCCCGGTGGCCGAGGACATCACCGTGGGCACCTTCCACTCGCTCGGCCTGTCGATCCTGCGGGAGCACCCGGCCGCCGCCGGTCTGCCGGAGAACTTCCGGATCGCCGACGACACCGAGCGGACCGCCGCGCGGGCCGAGGCCGGCGAGGACGAGGCGACGTACGTCAAGCTGCTGCGCGGCCAGGACCTGGTCGACCTGGACGAGCTGGTGACCCTGCCGGTACGGCTGCTGCGCGATGATCCGGAGCTGGTCCGGGAGTACCGGGACCGCTGGCGGTGGATCTTCGTCGACGAGTACCAGGACGTCGACGAGGTCCAGTACGAGCTGCTCCGGCTGCTCGCACCGCCGGACGGCAACCTCTGCGCGATCGGCGACCCGGACCAGGCGATCTACTCGTTCCGGGGCGCGGACGTGGCGTACTTCCTGCGGTTCTCGGAGGACTTCGTCGACGCCCGGCTGGTCCGGCTCACCCGCAACTACCGCTCGTCGGCGCCGATCCTGGCCGCCGCGGTCCAGGCCATCGCCCCGACGTCGCTGGTCCGGGGCCGACGGCTGGATCCGGCCCGGCTGGATCCGGAGGCACCGCTGGTCGGCCGCTATCCGGCCGCCTCGATCGCGGACGAGGCGAACTTCGTCGTACGGACCGTCGACGACCTGGTCGGTGGTCTGTCGCACCGGTCGTTGGACTCGGGCCGGATCGACGGTCGCAACTCGACCGTCTCCTTCTCCGACATCGCGGTCCTCTACCGCACCGACGCCCAGGCCGCGACGATCGTGGACGCGCTGGTCCGAGCCGGGGTGCCGGTGCAGAAGCGCTCGCACAACCGGCTGCGCGACCGGCCCGGGGTGGCGGTGATCGCCCGCGAGCTGCGGCACGCCGACGGGCTCGGCGGCTCCCTGGCGGCCCGGGTACGGCTCGCCGGTCAGGTGCTCGCCGAACGGTTCGCGATGCCCACCCTGGACGCGCCCGGCGGCATCGGCCCGGAGGAGATCCGCAACGCCGTCGACCTGCTCACCCCGCTGGCCCAACGGTGCGGCGACGACCTGCCGCTGTTCCTGTCGCAGCTCGCCACCGGTGCCGAGGTCGACGCCCTGGACCCGCGCGCCGAGGCGGTCACCCTGCTCACCCTGCACGCCGCCAAGGGGCTGGAGTTCCCGGTGGTGTTCCTGGTCGGCTGCGAGGACGGGCTGCTCCCGCTGCGTTTCCCCGGCCGCCCGCCGACCGACGACGACGTGGCCGAGGAGCGCCGGTTGTTCTTCGTCGGGCTCACCCGCGCCCAGGACCGGCTCTACGTCAGCCACGCGGCCCGACGGGTACGGCACGGTCAGGAGCGGGACTGCGTACCGACCCCGTTCCTGGACGCGATCGACCCGGGCCTGTTCGAGCGCTTCGGCGACACCGAGCCGCGCCGCCCCAAGGACCGCCAACTCCGCCTCCTCTGAGCCGCCGCCCCCGTCCAGCCTCCGGCGGGCCCGTCCTCAGCCTTCGAGGAGGATGGCGAGCAGGGCGCCGGCGAGCAGGGCGGGGCCGAAGGGGAGCGGTGTGTCCCGGTCGGCGCGCCGGCCCAGTAGCAGGACGAGCGCCGCGGTGCCGTTGATCAGGTGGGGTAGGACCAGACCGAGCAGGAGCGCCGGCCAGCCGTACCAGCCCAGCGGCAGGCCGAGTACGGCAGCCAGTTTCACGTCGCCGAAGCCGAGCCGGGCGCCGGGCAGGAGCGCGAGCAGCACGTAGACCACGCCGCTGGCGAGCCCGGCGACCAGGGCGCGTACGAGTGGGTCCGGGGTGCCGAGGACCAGCGCGGCGCCGGCGAGCCCGAGCAGGGCGGCCACGGCGGCGAGCGCCACCAGTGGGTCGGGCAGCCGCAGGCAGGCCAGGTCGACGAAGGCCAGCGGCAGCCCGACCGCGGCCACCGCGAGCACCGCCGGCAGCGCCGGGTCGAACCCGGTGTCGGTGGCGAGAGCGGCGGTGAGCAGGCCGAACACGGCCGCGCCGAGGGCGGCAAGATATCCGGTACGGGAACCCAGACGCGCGCCGCAGCCCGGGCAGCGCGCGTCGGGGCGTATCCAGCCGGGCAGGCCACGCGGGAACGGGCGGGTGCACACCGCGCAGGCCGACCGCGGCGGCGATCCCGACTCGACGGCGAGCCGATGGACCAGCCACGGTGTGCTCGCCCCGACCACCGCCCCGAGTGTGACGGCGGCGAGCACGGCGAACATGCGCTCGGATGTTAACGCCGGACCACCACGCCGGGCGACCCCCGAGTCGACTGGGTGACACTCCCCCGTCGTCGGTAGCTTCCGGGATGGTACGGATCCGGCAAAGCCGACCGACTCGGCGAGTTGGCGCGGTTGGGGGAGGTGAGCCGGTCGGGGCGTCGCGATACGGTGACCTGAGCATCGCCGTCGCCCGCGGGTGGCCAGCCTCTTTCTCTCGTGCCAGGAGGACCGTCCATGTCTAACTACGGACCGCCCGGCGGGCCGTACCCGGGCCAGCCGCCGTACCCCGGCCAGGAGCCGGAGCCATGGCCCGGTCAGCAGCAGGGCCCGCGAGGCCAGCAGAGGCCCGGACAGCCGCACCCCGACCAGCAGGGTCCGTATCCGGGTCAGCAGGAGCCGTATCCGGGGCAACAGGGGCCGTGGCCGGGGCAGCAGCAGGACGACCCGTACCGCCGGCCGCAGGCCGACCCGTACCGGCAGCCGGGAGGCCAGCAGCCGGGTCCCGGGTATCCGCAGGAGCCGTACCGGCAGCCGCAGGACCCGTACCGGCAGCCACGCGACCCGTACGCCCAGCCGCGCGACCCGTACGCCCAGCCGGCCGATCCGTGGGGCGGCGGCCAGGAGCAGTGGGGTGGCGGTCCGACCTCGGTCCCGCCGGGCGGCCCCGGCTCGCCGAGCGGCTATCAGGACTACCGCGACCAGGGCTACCGCGACCAGGGCTACCCGCCGGGTTATCCCGCGCCGGGACCGGATCCCGAGTGGACCACGGCCAGCCCGGTGCCGCCAAAGCGGGGCAACCGGGGGATGACCGCGGTCCTGGTGACGCTGGTGGTGCTGGTCCTCGGCGTCGGCGGGGCGGCCTTCTGGTGGCTCGGGCGCGACAGCGGCGGGTCGGACCCGGTGCCGAACGCGGGCGCGACCACCCCCGCCACGGACCCGAGCGCCCAGGCGCCGGCCGAGCCGAGTGCCGATCCGGCGCAGGGCGCCCCGGCGCCGGAGTCGTCGACCGACGCGCGGCTGGTCAAGGAGGGCCAGTGCGTGAAGAACGAGGGCGACGCGAGCGGCAAGCCGAAGCTGGCCATCACCCAGTGCGCACCGAAGACGTACGAGGTGCTGCGGCGCTTCGACGGGGCCACCGACGGTGAGAACGACGCGAAGACGAAGTGCGCCCCGGTCGAGGGCTACACCGAGTGGTACTTCTTCAACAGCGAACTCGACGTCCTCGACTTCGTACTCTGCCTCAAGTCCCGCTGACCGGGCCGGGGTCACACCCGATTGTGGAAACTAGGACTGTCTAGCGGAATTGCTAGACAGTCCTAGTTTATTCACGAGACGACACGCCGTAGCGGGATCTACCTATTTCTAGCCCAGTGGCTAGACGTGCCGATACGGTGCAATGCGTGGATCCGGTCCGCAACCCGTACGCCCCCGGCGCCGGCCAGCGCCCGCCCGAACTCGCCGGCCGGGGGCGGGAACTCGACGTCTTCGACATCGTCCTCGAACGGGTCGCCCGAGGGCGCCCGGAACGCAGCCTGATGCTCACCGGCCTGCGCGGTGTCGGCAAGACCGTACTGCTCAACACGCTGCGGTCACAGGCCATCGGGCGACTCTGGGGCACCGGCAAGATCGAGGCCCGGCCGGACCAGTCGCTGCGCCGACCGGTGGCCGCCGCCCTGCACATGGCCGTACGCGAACTCGCCCCGCACCACCGGGCACCGGACCGGATCGACGGCTTCCTCGGCGTACTCAAAGCGTTTGCCCTGCGTGGCGGACCTGCCGCCGGCAGCGGTCGCGGTGCCGCCGCCACCAAGCTGCGCGACCGCTGGCAGCCCGGCATCGACGTGCCCGCCGCCAGCGGTCGGGCCGACTCCGGCGACATCGAGATCGACCTGGTCGAACTCCTCACCGACGCGGCCAGCGTCGCCACCGACGTCGGCACCGGCATCGCCGTTTTCATCGACGAGATGCAGGACGTCAACCCCGAAGACGTCTCCGCCCTCTGCGCCGCCTGCCACGAGCTGTCCCAGATCGGTGCGCCGCTGATCGTGGTCGGCGCCGGGCTGCCGCACCTGCCCGCCGTGCTGTCGGCGGCCAAGTCCTACTCGGAGCGGCTGTTCCGCTACCAGCGCATCGACCGGCTCGACCGGATCGCCGCCGACCAGGCCCTCTGCGCCCCCGCCGAACGGGAGGACGTCGAGTACGAGCAGAAGGCGCTCGACCTGCTCTACGAGAAGTCCGGCGGTTACCCCTACTTCGTCCAGGCGTACGGGAAGGCGACCTGGGACCACGCGCCCCGCTCCCCGGTCACCGCAGCCGACGTACGGGTCGCCGCACCGGAGGCGGAGGCGGAACTGGCGGTTGGCTTCTTCGGCTCCCGGTTCGAACGGGCCACCCCGGCCGAACGCGAGTACATGCGGGCGATGGCCACGTTGTCCCTGGTCGCCGGGGAGGAAACCGGCGTGGAGCGCGACGACATGGACGCGGCCGTACCGACCGCGGAGATCGCCCGAGCGCTCGGTCGGAAACCGGCGAGCCTCTCCCCGGCCCGAGACGCGCTGATCAAGAAGGGGCTCATCTACTCGGGTGAGCGGGGCACGGTGGCGTTCACCGTGCCGCACTTCGGTCGCTACCTGCGTACCCAACCGGCCTGAGGCGCCCGCTGCCGGCCCGGAGCAGTCAGACCCGGGACCAGGGCAGGGGGTAGTTGACCTCGCCGCTGAGCACCGCGCCGTCACCGCTGACCGACGGCGGCAACAGCAACGCCTGCCAGGGCGCACCCAGCCCCGACCAGGGACTGGTCAGCTCGTATCTCGCCGCCGGCACGAACCCGAACCGGCGGTAGTACGCCGGATCGCCGAGCACCACCACCAGCCGCTCACCCAGGTCGGTCGCGGCAGCGAGCGCGGCCTGCACCACGTCGGTGCCGTACCCCACCCCGCGCCGCTTCGGCAGCACCGCCACCGGCCCCAGCGCCAACGCCGGCACCGCACCCGGCTGCACCATCACCCGGGTGAGCAGGGCGTACCCGACCACGTCGCCATCGACCTCGGCCACCATGGACAGCTCCGGCAGCCACGCGTCACTGTCCCGGAGCGCCTCGACCAGTCGCACCTCGGCCGGCACCGGCCGGTCCGGGGCAGCGAAGGCGGCAGCCACCACCCGACGGATCGCCGGTTCGTCGGCGGGCCCCTCGGGTCGCAGCCGTACAGTCGTCACGCCTGGCGACGCTACCGGTACGCAGACCCCGTCTGCATTACGATTCGCCGACCAAATACCTGATCAAGGCTGGTCACAGCCCTGTCGGGCAGTCGCGGGCGGCGTACGGCCAGTCCGGCAGTTGCGGGGGTAAAGGGGGCGCCGAGCGGGTAAGACTGGACTCATGAGACCCGTACGTACCGTCGCCCGGACCCTGCTGAGCGGCATCTTCGTGGTCAGCGGCGCACAGTCGGTCGCCACCCCCAAGCCGTTCATGGCTCGGGCACAGCGGGTGACGGACCGGGTCGCCCCAATCATGGCCCGCACCAGCCCCCGACTGCCGACCGATCCGGAGACGCTGGTCCGGGTCAACGGGACGGTCCAGCTCGTCGGCGGGCTGATGCTCGCCACCGGTTACTTTCCCCGTACGGCCGCGGCCGTCCTCGCCGGCACCCTCGTACCGACCACGCTGGCCGGGCACGCGTACTGGCAGGAGGACGATCCCGCGCAGCGGCGCCGCCAGCGGACCGAGCTGCTGAAGAACCTGGGGCTGTTCGGCGGTCTGCTGCTCGCCGCGGTCGACAACGAGGGCAGGCCCGGTTTGCGTTGGCGCGCCGGACACGCGATCGTCGACAGCCGGCGGTCGGTGAGTCGTACCGTGCGACACGCCCGACGGGGTACACGGATCGCGGCGACGTCCGCGCGAGCCGCGCGCCGGCTGCCGGGGTGAGCTGCGGCAACCGTTTGAGCTGCGTCGATATCGGGGCGTGTCCCCTCCGGTACGACGGAAACGGCGAATCACCTGAAACAGTCGCCCTGCGTTAACGTGGTGGAAATGTCGCGAACTAGTGTGGGATCGGACACGGTCGGATAACGCAGTAGGCAATCACATGGTGCTCCGCTCTAGGCTCCCATCAGGACCTGGGCGCGATTTCGGAAAGTTCGACAACTTGTACGGGGGTGGCCACACCATGCCGGCGACCGTCGGGAGACGGCTGGACCGACTTGCCCCAGTCCGCCGTGTCACACGTGGGATCGACCGTCGAACCGTCGCTCGGCTCGGCCTCATAGCCGCGACCTGGTACGCCGCCTGGCTGTCCATTGACGCGTTCGGACGCCCGTACAACTTCTTCGACATGAAGATCTACCACGGCGCGATCGTCTGGTGGGCCAGCGGCAACGACCTCTACGGTTTCATCGCGCCGATGACCACGCTCGGCTTCACCTATCCACCGTTCGCGGCCCTGATCATGCTGCCGATGGCCTGGTTCCCGGTCGGCGCCGCCGGTTGGCTCAACGTGTTCGCCAGCCTCGCCGCGCTCACGGTTGTCCTCACCGCACTGTTGCGACCGACCGTCGAACGACTCGGCTGGTCGCTCTGGTTCGTCGTCGGCATCGCCGTACCGCTCGCGGTGGCAATCGAACCGGTACGGGAAACCCTCGGCTACGGCCAGGTCAACCTGCTCCTGTTCGGGCTCATCATGGCCGACCTGGTGGCCCTGCGATGGCGGGCCCGGCGCGGGATCCGTACCGGCTGGACGGACCGGCCGCTGCGCCGGTTCTTCTTCAGCGGTGCCTGGGCCGGTGTCGGCATCGGACTGGCCACCTCGGTCAAGCTCACCCCGGCGCTGTTCATCCTGTACTTCCTGCTGACCCGGCAGTGGCGCGCCGCGATGACCGCGATCGGCACCACCATCGGCGTGATCCTGGCGACCTTCGCGATCGCCGGCCGCGAGTCGATGACCTACTTCACCAGCGTGATCTGGCAGACCGAGCGGGTCGGTGCGGCGGACATGACGCCGAACCAGTCGCTGGCCGGGGTGCTCGCCCGCCTCTACGACTCGATCGAGACCCCGGGCCTGCTCTGGCTCTCGTTCGCCCTGGTCATCCTCGCGATCGGACTCTCCCGGGCGGGCAACGCGCACGCCGACGGCGACGAGTTGACCGCGTTCACCCTGGTCGGGCTGACCGCCAACGTGATCAGCCCGGTCTCCTGGTCGCACCACCTCGTCTGGGTGGTCCCTGCGGTCATCGTGCTCGCGGACAACGCCCTGCGCCGCCGCCGCGCCAGCCGTGGCCTGCTGCACCGGATCGGCCCACCACCGTCCCAGAACAACCTGATCGGCGTCGCCGGTCTGCGCTCACCGATCTGGTTCCCGACCCTGACCGGGCTCCGGCACGGGGTCGCCGCGGTCGGCCTCTACCTGCTGTTCCTGATCTCGCCGATCTGGCCGTACGAGCACAAGCTGCCCGAGGTGTCGCACTACCAGGACGGCCTCTTCGGGGCGCTGATGGAGAACTCGCTCGCGTTGGCGCTGATCGTGCTGGTCGCGACGCTGCCCTGGCGTCCCGGCGCCGAACCCGCGTTCTACACCGAGCGGCGCCGACCGGGATCCGTCCCGCTGCACCACGGCCAGCACTGACCGCCGCAGCGGTTACGGCCCCTCAGGGGCAGTTGACCCACTCTTCGGTGCCGTCGGCGAACACCTGCCGCTTCCAGACCGGCAACTGCGCCTTGACCTCGTCGACCAGCCGGGCGCAGGCGGCGAACGCGGCGGCCCGGTGCGCGGTGCTCACCGCCGCGACCAACGCCACGTCGCCGATCTCGAGCGGTCCGACCCGGTGGGAGACGGCAACCGCGTGTACGTCGGGGTCGGCGGCGATCTCGGCGGCCACCGCCCGCAGCACGTCGATCGCGCTGGGGTGGCCCTCGTACTCCAGGCGGGTCACCGCGCGACCGTGATCGTGGTCGCGGACCACGCCCTGGAAGGAGACCACCGCACCGGCCCGACGGTCCGCGACCGCGGCCTCGTGCGCGGCCAGGTCGAGCGGTTCGGTGGTGACCGCCACCTCGGTGACGCCCTCGGCAGTCGGCGCGCTCACGGAACCCACCTTCCGTTCCCGGCCAACGGGCCGGTGGTCATGATCTCACTCCGGACAGCAACGGCAACGGTACAACCGGAACCCGCGTACCCGCCTCGCCGTCACCGCCCGGTTCGATCACCGCGAAGCCGTCCGCCTGCGCCAGCCCGCGCAGCATCGCCGATCCGACGTGCCGGACCGGGGTGGCGGTGCCGAGCACCGGATCGATCCGGACCAGGGCCAGGTGGGTGTAGTCCCCCCGACCGGCGATCGGCTCCGCCAGCGTGACGTACGGCAGCAGCGGCATCGGTCGCCCCTGCAAACCGGCCAACAGGGGTGCGACCAGCGAGACCAGGGCGACAACGGCGGACTGCGGGTTGCCGGGGAGCCCGGCGACGTACCGGTTGCGTCCGTCCGGGCCGGTGACCCGGGCCAGCAGCATCGGGAATCCGGGGCGGACCGCCACGGTGTTGACCACGTACTCGGCGCCGAGTTCGGCCAGTGCCGGGTGCAGGTGGTCGACCGGCCCGTGCATGGTTCCGCCGGTGGTGCAGATCAGGTCGACGCCGGCCAGCGCCTGCCGCAGCGCGGCCACGTGTGCCGGCAGGGTGTCCGCGACCGGCCCGATCACCGCCGCCGGTGCGACCGTGGCGCCGTACCGCCGCAGCCAGGCCGGTACGGCCGGACCGAGGCTGTCGCGTACGCGGCCGGCCTCGGGTGGGCCGGCGGTGAGCAGTTCGTCGCCGAAGACCAGGACGGCGGCTCGGGGTGCGGGATGCACCCGCAACCGGTCGTAGCCGCAGGAGGCTGCCAGCCCGACCACGCCCGGCCCGACCGGGCTCCCGGCCGGGAGCAGTTCCTCCCCGGCGTACGCCTCCTCACCCGGCGCCCGCCACTCCGGTCCCGTACGCGGTGTGCCCGCGACCCGGCCGTCGGCGGTCCGGGTGGACTCCTCGATCCGCAGGACCTCGTTCGCACCGGCCGGGAGCATGGCCCCGGTCGCGATCTCCACGGTGGTGCCGTCCTCGGTCAGCGACGGCGGGGTGCCGCCGGCCAGGACCCGCCCGACGACCCGCCAGGGTCCGTCGCCCCGGACCGCCCAGCCATCCACGCTGGAGGTCGGGAACGCGGGCAGGTCGGTCAGCGTGGTGAGGGGTTCGGCCAGGGTCAGCCCGTCGGCCTCGGCCAGCGGGACGTCGACGGGCGCCACGGCGTCGGCCCGGCCGGCCGCGTAGACCCGGGCGCGGGCCTCGGCCCAGCCGACCGGTGGGCGGTCGGCGCCCCGATCCGTGGCGACAGCGGGTTCGACGCTCATCGGGCCGGCCTCGACCGGCGGAATCTCGCACTCACCGATCGAGCCTATCGTCGTACGCGGCCGGCTTGGTCCGGGTCCTGAGTCCCGGGCGGTCCCGACGGCACCCGCCGGACTCAGGCCGGCTGCGGGTGGTCGCCGCCGCGTAGCTGGTCGACGGTGTGGGCGAGGATCGGCCCGAGTACGGCGAGCCCGTCCTTGGCGCCGCCGGTGGATCCGGGCAGGTTCACGACCAGCATCCGCCCGACCACCCCGGCCAGTCCCCGGGACAGCGCTGCGGTCGGCACGGCCGCCCGGCTGTGTGCCCGGATCGCCTCGGCGATGCCGGGGATCTCGTAGTCGAGCACCGCCCGGGTGACCTCGGGTGTCCGGTCGGTCGGTGTGACCCCGGTGCCCCCGCTGGTGAGGACGACGTCGATCCCGTCGGCGAGGGCCTGGCGCAGAGCCGCGCCGACCGGTTCGCCGTCGGGGACGACCACCGGCTCGTCCACCTCGCACCCGAGTTCGCGCAGTCCGGCGACCAGGCGGGGGCCGCTGGTGTCGGCGTACACGCCGGCGGCGGCCCGGTTGGAGGCGACCACCACCCGTGCCCGGATCACGGGCGGTCCGCCGGTCGGTCCCAGTCCCCGGTCTTGCCGCCCTCTTTGCGCAGCACCCGTACGTGTTCGAGGGATGCGGCGGGGTCGACGGCCTTGACCATGTCGATCAGGGCGAGCCCGGCGGTGGCGACCGCGGTGAGTGCCTCCATCTCCACCCCGGTCCGGTCGGCGGTCCGTACGGTCGCGGTGATCTCGACGGTCGAGCCCTCCGGCGCGAGGTCGACGATCACCCCGTGCAGTGCGATCGGGTGGCAGAGCGGGATCAGGTCGGGGGTCCGTTTGGCGCCCATGATCCCGGCCAGCCGCCCGACCGCCAGGGCGTCTCCCTTCGGCAGCCCGTCCTGGCGCAGCAACCGGACGACCTCGTCGGTGGTCTGGAGCCGGCCGGCGGCAATGGCCCGGCGTCCGGTCACCGGTTTGCCGGACACGTCGACCATCCGGGCCGCGCCGGCCCGGTCGACGTGGGTGAGGTGTTCCGAGGTGGTCACGTACGCGAGCCTATCGACCGTCGCCGTCCATTCGCGAGGACCGCGCCGCCCACCCCGGTCTCGATGATCGGGTACGGCGATCGAAGCTGATCGACCGCTACTACCCGCGTTCCCGATCGCGCCGATCGTGGTCGTCCCAGGGTTGGAATTGACTAGTCCGTCGAATCGAGAGAACATCCGCCGATGGCACCCGCGCGGGGATGTCCGGGGCGGTACGGCAGTCGACCGGGGGACGGATCGGCGCCGGTCGGAGCAGGTCTGATCTACCTGGCCACAGCGAGGTGGCAGGCGAATGCGGTCAGTGGGCCCGCATCAGCACCGGGGTGTCAACGGGTGTGCGGAGTCACGATTCCGGGGCCCCAATCCACAAATAGGAAATATGACGCCGATCAGGCAGTCGCATAAGCATTCAGTTTCCATATCGGGACGCAAAGTAGCAAACTAGGTGAGGATTAGCGGATACTGCGCATATCGACACCTAACGGTATATAACTGACGCCTCATCTCATACGATTCTCACGTCGAACAACAGCGATCGAAGCGCCGGACCCCCTCCCGCTTCATCGGTACGACAAGAGAGGACGTGCGGAGATGCGCAGCACCGACTGGCTCTGAGCAGAGGTATCCGACAACCACTACGAGTCGTAGGCTGGCGAGACATACCGTCACGAGAGAAACACCGAGTGGCGACAAAGGACTGGTATGACTCGGACTGATCAGGACGACACTGGGACCGATCGGCGGCTGGTGCTGCTTGTCGGTCTCGTCGTCATTTGTGCGGGTATAGCCGCAGCGATCAGCATCCGCGAGATACTCGGTCACGGCCTTCCGACACTCAACGACCTCGGCACCGCCGCCAAACTGACCTTCCTGGTTGTCGTCGGCGCAACGGTCAGCGTCCGGATTCGGATCCGGTCGACGCCGCACGGCATCTCCTGGACCGAGGTCGCGATCCTCACCGGTCTCGCGCTCGCACCCGTCCCCTGGGTCATCCTCTGCGCCGGACTCGGCGTGGGCATCGCGCGGGCGATCGTCCGACTGGCCCCGTTGAAGCTCGCCTTCGGCGTGGCGAAGGACATGCTCCTCGCGACCGCCGCCGGGGTGGTCTTCCTGCTCCTCGAC
Source organism: Micromonospora sp. NPDC004704 (assembly GCF_053601675.1). Classification (NCBI taxonomy): domain Bacteria; kingdom Bacillati; phylum Actinomycetota; class Actinomycetes; order Micromonosporales; family Micromonosporaceae; genus Micromonospora; species Micromonospora sp. NPDC004704. Next base: position 101,168 of record NZ_JBSGCD010000013.1, read on the forward strand.
TGGTCCTGGTCAGCCGACCGCCCGCTGCAGGAGCGGATCGTGCCGCTGGTCGCCGCCTACCTCGTGGTCGTGGTGCTCGACGAGGCGTTGACGCTGCCCGTCATCTCGCTAGCCAGCCGGGTCAGCCTCCGCCGGCTCTTCTCCGGCCACTGGGACCTCAGGTTGGCCAGCGTCGTCGCCCGCCTGCTGGTGATCCTGGCCATCATGCTGATCCTGCAGGCCGACACGAGCATGCTGCTGATCATCCCGCCACTCGTACTCAGCCTGCACCTGGCGTACTCGTCCCGCCTGCGCAGCCGGGACGAACGGCACGCCTGGCAGCGGTTGGCCCGCGCCACCGACGCGCTCAACGACGTCGACCTCGGACAGGTGCTCCGGACCGCCGTCGACGGTGCGGCAGAACTGTTCGGCGCCGACCGGGTGGAGGTCGTACGCGACGACGGCGGGCGGACCGTACGGGGCGACGGCGGCACGATCACCTCCGACGGCAACGGCGGCGAACCGCTGCCCACTGGCGGCACCACCATCACCACCCCGCTGCAGGGCCACGACGGCATCGAGATCGGACTGCTCCGCCTCTGGTTCCCCGGCCCGGTCCAACTCTCCGAACGCGAGTGGTACACGCTGCGCACGTTCGCCTCCGCGCTCTGCACCGCGATCCGCAACGCCTCCGCGTACGCGGAACTGACCCGGGTCGCCGACGAACACGCGCACGCGGCGTCACACGACGTACTCACCGGCCTGGCCAATCGGCGCCACCTGCTGGAGCGGGGCACCGAACAACTGAGCCTGCGGCACGCCGACGGGGTCGCCGCGGTGCTGCTGATCGACCTGAACCACTTCAAGGAGGTCAACGACACCCTCGGCCACCCGTCCGGCGACCGGGTGCTGATCGAGGTGGCCGACCGGCTGCGGGCCGTCGCCGGCCCCGAGGACCTGGTCGCCCGGCTCGGCGGCGACGAGTTCGCCATCCTGATCACCGGCCTCCCCGCCCCGGCGGTCGCCACTCACCGGGCCGAGAAACTGCTGGCCGTCCTCCACGAACCGATCGAGCTGGACGGGATGCGGATCAGCGTGGAGGCCAGCGGCGGGATCGCGGTCGCACCCAACAACGGCGGCATGTCCGAGTTGCTCCGCCGCGCCGACGTAGCGATGTACCAGGCAAAACGGAGCGGCCAGCGGCTCGCCGGTTACGTGCCGAGCCGCGACACCGCCGACCTCGGACGGCTCACCCTCAGCGGTGAACTGTCCCGCGCGGTCGCCGAGCGGGAGTTCACCGTCGAATTCCAACCGATCGTCGACCTCGGCACCGGCGTGGTCGTCGCCGCCGAGGCGCTGGCCCGCTGGCAGCACCCGACCCACGGGACCATCGACCCGCTGCGCTTCCTGGACGCGGTGGAGCGCTCCGGCCTGCTGCCGGCGTTCGCCGCCGCCGTACTCGACCAGTCGATCGTCGCCGCCGGGGACTGGCACGCGGCCGGATTCGACCTGCCGGTGGCGGTGAACGTCTCGCCACGCAGCCTGCTCGACGCCAGCTTCCCGGAGGTCGTACTGGCCCGGCTGCACGCCCACGACCTGCCACCCGAGCGCCTGGTCCTCGAACTCACCGAAAATCTCACCCTCAGCCAGCTCGAGGTGGTCGACCGGGTCCTCGGGCAACTACGGGACGCCGGTGTCCGGCTCGCCCTCGACGACTTCGGCACCGGCTACTCCTCGCTGTCGGTGCTGTCCCGGATCCCGGTGCACGAGTTGAAGATCGACCGGACCTTCGTGATGGCGATGGAAACCTCGGCCGAGGCGGTCGCGGTGATCCGATCCACCGTCGACCTCGGCCGCAGCCTCGACCTGGAGGTCATCGCCGAGGGGGTGGAAAGCGAACCGCAGCGGCTGGCGCTCTGGGAGCTGGGCTGCACCGCCGGACAGGGCCACCTCTTCGCCCGCCCGATGCCGGCCCCCCGGATGCTCGCCGCGCTGCGCCGGGGAGCCGAGGGCCGCCCCGGCGCGCTCGCCCCGCCACTGCACGACGAGGGCGCGGTGATCCGGCTGTCACCCGGACGACGCACCGGCACCCGACAGACCGACCGTCTGCCACACTTGCCCGCGTGATCTCCCCGGACCCGCCCGGCCGCGTCCACCGGTTCTGGCGCCGGCTCGACGGTGCCGCCGACGGCCTCGCCGCCGACCTGGGGCTCTACGCCGCCTCGGCCGTCTTCGCCGCCGTCACCGCCGCCACCTCCACCCTGCTCCCGCACCGGGCCTGGGGAACCGTGGCCACCGCCGGCTACCTGCTGGCGACCCTCGCCGTCATCGCCCAGCTCATCGCCCGCCGCCGGGGTACGACCCGGCTGACCGGGACCGCCGCCCGCGCCGCGCTCACCGCGGTGACCTGGGTGACCACCGCGCTGGTACCGATGGTGTGGCAGAGCGTCGAGCGGGCCGGTGGACGTACCGACCGGGCGCAGGAGGAGGTGGTCGTGATCGAGCACGCCGGCATCCGCCTGCTCGACCACGGCACGCCGTACCTCGGACCGGAGGCGATCAGGGCGCTGCCGGCCGGCGAGCAACTGCTCGGCTACACCCCGTACCAGCCGGGGATGGCCCTGTTCGGGCTGCCGAGGGCGATCGCCGGAGACGGTTGGTGGACCGACGCCCGGATCTGGTTCGCCCTGGTCACCGCCATCGCCCTGGTCGTCGCGGTGACGACGCTGCGGCGTACCGGAATGGGGCCGAGCCGGGCCGCCGCCGACCCGGCACGGCCCGACGGACCCACCGCCCGCGACTCGGCCCTGGTACGCGCCGTGCAGCTCGCCACCGTCCTGCCGATCTGCGCGCTGACCCTGGCCACCGGCGGAGACGACCTGCCGGTCCTGGCGCTCTGCCTGCTCGCCCTCGCCTTCGGCGCCAACCGGCGGTTCGGTGCCGCCGGGGTGGCGATCGGGCTCGCCGGTGCGCTGAAGCTCTTCGCCTGGCCGGTCGCCCTGGTGCTGATCGGGTACGCCGCCACCAGGGGCTGGCGGACCGCCGCACGGCTGGCCGCCGGGGCGATCGGCCTGCCCGTCGCCGCCCTGATCCCGGTCCAACTGGTCGACTCGTCCGCCCTGGTGGAGAACGTGCTCCGGTTCCCCCTCGGGCACGGGGTGGTGAGCAGTCCGGCCCAGTCACCGTTCCCCGGCTACCTGATCGCCTCCGCGTTGCCCGCCGGCCGGGTGATCGCCGCCGCCCTGCTCGTCGGGGCCGGGCTGCTGATCGCCGTACGACTCGTCCGCCGTCCCCCGCGTACGGCCGGCTCGGCCGCCCTGATCTGCGGGTACGGGCTGCTCGCCGCGATCGCCCTGATGCCCTCGACCCGGTTCGGCTACCTGCTCTACCCGATCGCGTTCCTGGCCTGGGCACCCGCCCTGTGGCTCGCCCGGCCCGAATCGCTTTTCTGCGGTGACCACCGGGCGGGTCGCGGCGACGAGGCGTACACCTGAGGCATGACCATCTACCGGGACCGGGCCGATGCGGGCCGGGCCCTCGCGGACCGGTTGGCCGGGCTCGCCGGCCGGCCCGATCTCATCGTCCTCGGCCTGGTCCGGGGCGGGGTCCCGGTCGCCGCCGCGGTGGCCGAGCGGCTGGCCGCACCACTGGACGTGCTGGTCGTCCGCAAGCTCGGCCTGCCCCAGGCCCCCGAGGTGGCCTTCGGGGCAGTGGGGCCGGGCGGTGTCCGGGTGCTCAATCCGGAGATTGCCGACCGGCTCGACCCGGACCGGACAGCGGAGGTGGTGGGCCGGGAGATGGTGGAGCTGGAGCGCCGGGAGCGGCTCTACCGGGCCGGTCGGCCGCCGCTGTCGCTCGACGGGCGTACCGCCGTGATCGTGGACGACGGGCTCGCCACCGGCGCCACCGCGCGGGCCTCGGTGGCGGTCGCCCGCCGGCTCGGCGCGCAACGGGTCGTGGTGGCGGTCCCGGTCGGTTCGGTGCAGGCGTACGCGGCCCTCGCCGAAGAGGCCGACGAGGTGGTCTGCCTGCAGCGGCCGGAGGACTTCGGCGCGGTCAGCCGCTTCTACGAGGACTTCCACGAGGTGCCCGACGAGGAAGTCACGGCCACGCTCAGTGGGTGATAGTGACTTCACCCGGTACCTTCGAGTGATGCATCTGACATGTCCGAAGTGCCAGGGCGACATGCGCCAGTACGAGCGCAGCGGCGTCACCGTAGACCAGTGCAGCGAATGCCGTGGAATTTTCCTTGACCGCGGCGAGCTGGAGAAGCTTTTCGAGGCCGAGTCGAACTGGCAGCAGCAGCAGGGTGGCGCGCCGCGCCAGCCTTCCGCCGCGCCGGCCGGCGGTTACGCACCGCCGCCGCCTCCGCCGGGCGCCGGTTACCCGCCGCCCCCGCCCGGACCGGGACAGCACCAGCCCGGTTACCCCGCCCCCGGCCACGCCCCGCCGCCGCCGGTCACCCACGGCTACCCGCCGGCTCCGGCGTACGGACAGCACCAGGGGCAGCACCAGGGTTACCACGGGCACTACCGGCAGAAGAAGCGCAAGAGCTTCCTGAACGAGCTCTTCGACTGACCGTCGGTAACGACTCGCCCGGTTGACGAATGAGGTGTCGGCCGGGACCGGGGAGAAATCCCGACGGTCCCGGGCGGCACCTCGACTGGTTTCGGAACGGTCTTCGGACCGTCCGGGTCAGACGATCGCCATGTCGACGAAGCGGGACAGGTGCAGCTGCGCCGCGACCGTCACCGTGTCGGTCGGCCCGTTACGGTGTTTCGCGACGATGAAGGGCCAGTTACTTCATTTCCATCAGCTGTGCGGCTGCTTGTGCCTTACGAGGAAGTGCGGTGACCGCACCCGAGTACAACAACTCAATAATCCTAACGGCGGATCTCCCCGTAGTTCCGACCCCATAAATGGTCTTGTGGGGCCGCACTGACAAGCTCGCTACGGCTCGCATCTCGAGAAAATGCACAAACGCCGAGAGAAGTGCGCTTCTTCCCACGAGCCTGAACTGTGGCCGCATGACTGAACTACCCTTGGATCTCGGGTACGCCCCAATAGAACCATCGCCATCGACTACGCCTCGCCAGAAGTCCCGCGACGCACTGAGCTCTGCGTCAATTATTTCGTCGTATCGGCCCAGTGATATAAGCCGCTCCGCAAGCCGCTGTGAGCGGACTGAGAACTGGCACGATGAGTGTGTGCGCAGGGAAGTGGAGATGGCACTAGTGGAGCCCAGAAAAGCACGGAGGGCCAGGAGATGACTTTGGTCCCGTTCGGCCAGACCAAGGGAAATCTGTGGCAAGTGACCGCTACGGAAATGCACCGAACCATCGGCGAAGAGGAACCCTATCCAGTACATCGACTCGGCGGTTAGCTGATCAAAGGCCTCATGTCGAAGAGTGTGAACCACTTTACGGATTTCCACACCACGACGAAGCAGAATGCCCCGAATGGACGGCTCGGCTACGCCGTACGAGGCAGCTACCTGCCCAATGCTCTCCCCTGATATGTACCGTTCGACGGCGGCCGACCGCTGAGCCACCGTTAGCTTTCCCATGGGTCGAGCCGGCCTGCCTCGACGACGCAACAGACCTCGGATTGCCTGCCGGGTAACCCCGTGCATCTCGGCGATTTTGGTAATGCACTCACCTGCGTCGGCCCGGTAGAGAACCTCGACCTTCTGCGAGGCCGTTAGTCGGACAATAGGAGCGCTCATACAATCGCCATATCCACGAACCGCGAGAGATGAAGCTGCGCCGCAACTGTCACAGTATCCGTCGGTCCATTTCTGTGTTTCGCTACAATAAAGTCCGCCTCACCGGCGCGCGGCGACTCCTTGTCGTAGTAGTCGTCGCGGTGCAGCAGGATGACAACGTCCGCATCCTGCTCAATTGACCCAGATTCGCGTAAATCGGACAGTTGTGGTCGCTTGTCCGTACGTTGCTCCGGTCCGCGGTTCAGCTGGCTGACCGCGATGACCGGGCACTCGACCTCCTTGGCCAGCAGCTTCAGCCCCCGGGACAGCTCCGCGACCTCCTGCTGGCGGCTCTCCGTCTTCTTCGGCGAACTCATCAGCTGGAGATAGTCGACCACGATCATTTTGAGGTCGTGCCGCTGCTTGAGCCGGCGCGCCTTGGCCCGGATCTCCATCAGGTTCATGTTCGGGGTGTCGTCCACGAACAGCGGGGCCTCACTGATCTCGCCCATGCACCGGGCCAGCTTGGTCCAGTCGTCGTCGGAGAGCTGCCCACTGCGCAGCACGTGCAGCGGTACGCGCGCCTCGGCCGAGAGCAGTCGCATGACGATCTCGACCTTGCTCATTTCGAGCGAGAAGATCGCCGCCGCCTGGTTCACTCGAATAGCAGCATTTCGGGCAAAGTCCATAGATGCGGTGCTGTTGTGCGTGGGGATCATCGTCTCGCCAGCAAGGTACAGGTGGTCCTCGTTGTCGACGGTGACGCAGCGGACCGGCACGCTGGGAACCGGACGCACGGCAACGATGAACCGGGAGCCGCTGCGGACCTCCGAATCGGTTCTGCGTCGAGTTCGGTGCGTTTCCTGCTTCCGTCGCAGACGGAACATGACGTCGTTGGTCGAGAAGTTCAACGTGTACGCCGTCGACGACTCGGGCGCGCGTCCCCGTACCTTCTTCTCGTTCGCCGTGCACCGGTACCCGAGGCTGACGACCAGTTCTCGGACGTCGTATGCCAGCCGCCGAGATGTCGAGACGTACTGGATGTTTCCGGCGGGAGCGACCGTGCCGTCAGTATCGAGCAGCCCCGCCAGAAGTGCTCGACGCTGGGCTTCGGATGCCCGGAGGTAACTCTGGGGAATGTGCTTGTTGTTGAGCACGCCGATCGACTGCAGCATCCCCCCGAAAGACCCGAACGTACGGTGACAGTCCTCGCACCGCCGGCTACCACTGCGCTTCTCGATCGATATGGATCGCTTTTCGCAGGTAGCGCAACTGGAGGGGATGGCCGGCAGTGGCGGCGGGCTGATCGCGTAGAGCATCGGGGTGGTTTGGCGGACGAGAAGACCGGACTCCTCGATGTAGGTCGCTATTTCGGGATCGGCACTGGTGAAGCGACCACCAGCACTGTGACCGTCCCCGAGCCACACCCCCAACGCGTACGGAGGCACGAGAAGTTCTTGCTCCGGAAGTACCAGCGGGGCGCAGTTTTCAACCGCGTGGTTGAGACGTTGATCAGCAGTGTCGGTGCGCAGGGTGGCAGCGATGTGCTCGGTTGTAACCACGCTCTGCTGTGCCGCCTGGTCCAGCGTCTCGACCCAGCCCTCGGCGCGATCCAGCAAGCTCGAATACAACACCCGTGCGGAGTACGTTTGAGCGGGACGGCCTCGTCGCCCCGTCCCGACAGATGATCGGACCGACTGGACCGGCAGGCCACGCACCACGCGTTGAAGGGTGCTCTTGAACTCCGGGCCGACCAGAGCAAGCGCTTCCTGGACGGAAAGGTCCGAATCCGGTGCTGTCGCGTGCTCCTGGTAGACGCACCGCAACCCGGTCAGGGCATCGCCGGACCAGCCGATCTGCCGGCGGATACTGCCGCTGCGGCGGCTTGCCCTGGTTGTTGTTTTCCACAGGTGCTCAGCGTCCGCGACGATGACCGACCCGTCGGAGAACTCGACCTCGTAGCACGGCCGGTCGTGCATCACCTCGAAAGCGGCCGTCACAACGGTTGGCCGGCCGTCGGCACCCAACAGCTGATCACCCTCGCGCACCGTCCCCATGGTCGTCCACCCATCTGGGGTCGGCAGCGGCGTGTCGAGCGCCAGCGCCTTGCCCAGACCGGGTCGACCGGCAACGATGATCAACTGGCCGGGGTGCAGGCCGTTGAGCAGGCGGTCCAAATCGCTGAAGCCGGTGGGTACACCGGTCATCATCCCGCCCGAGGCACCGACCGCCTCGATCTCGTCGAGCGTGGGCTGCAGCATGTCGGCGAGGACCGCGAAGTCCTCGTTCACCCGCCGCTCGGTGACGTCGTACACCGCCTGCTGGGCCAGGTCGACCACGTCGTCGACGTCGCGCCCGCCGCCGGCCGCGGAACCGTACCCGAGCTGGACGATCCGGGTCCCCGCCTCGACCAGCCGGCGCAGCACCGCGCGCTCACCGACGATCCGGGCGTAGTAACCGGCGTTCGCGGCGGTCGGCACGCTGGCGATCAGCGTGTGCAGGTACGGCGCACCACCGATCCGGCCCAGGTCACCGGAGTCGGCCAGGGCCGCCGCCACGGTGATCGAGTCGGCCGGCTCTCCCCGCCCGTACAGGTCGAGGATGATGTCGAAGATCGTGCCGTGTACGGGCCGGTAGAAGTCGTTGGTCTTGAGGATCTCGACCACGTCGGCGATGGCGTCCTTGGACAGCAGCATCCCACCGAGCACGCACTGCTCAGCCGCGATGTCCTGCGGCGGGGTCTTGTCGAACTGACCGTCTCGCTGGGGCGGTGGCCCTCCGGCGGGTGGCCCCGTCGACCTGGCCTCCGCGCGTATGTCATCGCTGACCGACACCGACTCCCCCCTCCGCTGGACCGGCTGTCTCTGAGCGATACCGCCGAGGTACGACAAGTTTTCGCTTGCTGTCCGACCGACCGGGCTGGCCGGAGGACGTCGCGTCAGGGGCGGGGATCCGCTGTTAACCATACGAAAGTCGAGGTCAGGACCCCAAACGCGGCGGTGGACGAGCCTCGGGACAACCTGTGGACAGTGGGCACCAGGGTGTGCGCGGCCCTGTGCACAGGCTGTGCATAACGGCTGGGGAAGGTAACCTGTACCAGCCGTGACTTGGGCGTACTCCGTCCCCACGGTGTGGAGGAAAGAAAAACCCAGAAGATCCGTCCGAGCTGGCAGGATTATGCCGACATCGACAGATCCGTCTGGACGGTCGATTGCTATTCGATCTCAGAAAGGTCACGCTCCGACCGTGGACTATCGGGACTGGGGGCGCGGTGAGCTCACCCGCCCCGTGCGGCGACCAGCCGACGCCTGGGTCGATGATGGCGATCCACGCCCCGGTGACCCCTACTCACACACCGGCGACGGTTACGAACCCACCGGTCGCCGTCGTGGCGCGCACCGCAGTGACCCGGAGCGGTACACCCCGAGCTGGGCGCGGGAGTCCGCCACCGAGGCGCGGGACGACTACGGCCGTACCGATGACAACGCCCGCTACCGAGACGATCCGGAGCCGGGTCGGCGCTGGGCGAACGACACCGGCAGCACCGCGCGCGACACCGGCACCACCGCGCGCGACACCGGATCGGCGCGTACGACCGGGTCCGGCACGGACAGTTCGGCAACGGACTACTGGACCGCTCCGACCGGTTGGCAGGGCACCGAACCGACGCGTGGTCGACGGCGACGGGCCGAGCCGGACGACCGGCCGGCGGACGGTGCGGGTCGACACGCGGACAACAGCGACAACCGGGCCGGTGACAGCCTCACCGACCGCCGGGACGGCGACGGATACGACCGCCAGCGGCGCAGCCGCTCCGAACGTACGCAGACGACCGACAGCACCTGGAGCGACTCCGGGGTGGGCACGGACGACACCCGTACCGGTGGTTCACGGGCCGGCGGCACCCGGCGGCGTTCCGATCGCCGGAGCCGGGACTGGTCGGACGACGCGGCGCCCCTGGACGGTCGGGACGGTTCCGCCGGCACCAGCCGGTGGAGTTCCGGCAGCGACACCACGATCGGCGGTGAGCAGCGGCGGAGCCGGACGACCGGGGACTCCCGGTCGGGCCGTTCGGCGGATGCCGCCCGCTGGGAGCGGTTCGACGACACCGGCGTCTGGGACCGGGACGACCTGGACGCACAGCTCGGCGCGACGGATCGCACCGACCGGGCGAGCCGGGCCGGTCGGACGGCGCGTGGCGGCACCTCGGCGGAACCGCGCCGCGCAGACCGGACCGAGCGGGCCGACCGGTCGGACCGAGCCGACTCCACGGGCCGCGCGGACCGGGCAGGCCGAGCAGACCGGGCGGGCCGAGCCGACTCCACGGGCCGCGCCGACCAGGCCGGTGCAGACCGGGCGGGCCGAGCCGGATCCACGGGCCGAGTCGGTCGCGTGGACCGAAGCGACCGGGCAGGCGGAGCCGAGCCCACGGACCGGCCGGGCCGGGCAGGCCGAGCCGAGCCCACTGACCGGGCAGACCGGGCGGGCCGAGCAGGCCGAGCAGGCCGGGCCGAGTCCACGGACCGGACAGACCGGGCAAGCGGAGGCGGCCGAGCAGTCCCCACGGAGCGAGCAGGCCGCGGGGACCGAACGAAGCGGGCGGATCGGGCGGGCCGGGCGGACCGGGCCGGGCGCGCGGACCTGCGGGCGGTGCCCGAGCCGGACGACCGGGTACGGCCGACGCGGTCCGAGCCGCCGGAGCCGGTGACCGACGAACCCTCGACGGGTCGGCGCAGCCGTGACAGGTTCACCGAGACCGGCCAGTGGAACCGGGTGACCGACACCGGTGACCGGCGTCGGGAGGCCGAGTCGCGGCACCGGGCGGCCGACACCGGGCAGTGGGACCGGTTCGACGACACCGGCGTCTGGGACCGGTTCGACATCGACAACCCGGATGCCGAGGATGGCACCGGGGTCTGGAGTTCGTTCAGCGAGACCGGCCGGTGGGATCGGTCCACGGACACCGGGCAGTGGGACCGGTTCACCGACACCGGCGTCTGGGACCGTAGCGAGCTGGCTGCGCTGGACGAGCCGGATCGGCGGGACACCGGTGCAACCCCGCCCTGGCGCGACCGGGACGCCTTCTGGTCGGGCACCCGCCTCGCCGGCGATGACCCGCGCTGGATGGAGACTCCCACCTCCGCGCCACGATCTCCGGCGGTGGCGTACCCGCGTCCGCCCCGGACCAGACCGCCCGGCCCGTCGGCGGCGCCGACAACGGGGGCCCGGCCCGCACCCACCGTCCCGGTCGAACGGCGTACCGGGCGAGGTGGACGGAGCACCCAGACCACCCGTGGAGCGGGGAGCGGGCAGATTCCGCAGTCCGGACTGGCGAGCCTGCCCGGGCGGAGCAATCGGCCCGAGCGGAGGATCGAAGAGGACCTGCTCGACACGGAGCCCGGCAGTCATCTCGCCGCGGTGCTCTACACCGCCGCCTGGTACGCCGTACCGGTGCTGGTCTTTTTCGTCTGGCTGGTGACCCTGGACAACAGCGTGCCGGCCGGTTGCGTGACCGATCCGACCGGTGGCGGATGTGACTCCGAGCGGGCGCAGGCGCTGGCCTCGATCCTCGGTGCCGCGCCGCGCTTCGGTGCCGCGCTGATGGGCAGCCTGGTGGTCGCGCTGCTGCTGCGCTGGGTGAGCCGATCCTGGCGACCGGCCAGCCTCGGGCTCGCCTCGGCGGTTGTCGGCGGTGGGCTCTCCACGGTGCTGTACAGCGTGGTCACCGGTCAGCAACTCGGCTGACCCCGGGACCGCCGCCGGCCCCGGTCCCGACTCCGGTGCTCCAACGAGTGAAGGCCGCACCCGAGGGTGCGGCCTTCACTCGTCAGTCCCGAACTAGCGGCTCTGCACCACGTTCAGGTCGAACTTGGCGGTGACCTCCGGGTGCAGCTTGACCCGCACCGGGTACGCACCGACCGATTTGATGTGGCCGGGCAGTTCCAGCCGGCGCCGGTCGAGGACCGGGCCGCCGGCGGCCTTGACCGCGTCGACGACCTCGGCCGGGGTGACCGAGCCGAAGAGGCGGCCGCCTTCGCCGGCACGCGCCTTGAGGCTGATCTTGAGGCCCTGGAGCTGGCCTGCAACCTCGGTGGCGTGGCCGAGGTCGCGGATCTCACGGGCCGAGCGGGCCCGCTTGATGACCGAGACCTGCTTCTCCGCACCCTTGGTCCACACGATGGCGAAGCCCTGCGGCAGCAGGTAGTTACGGCCGTAGCCGTCCTTCACCTCGAGGACGTCGCCCGGGGAACCGAGACCGGACACTTCCTGCGTCAGGATGACCTTCATATCGGCGTCTCCTCTCAGCGGGCCGTGGCCGTGTACGGCAGGAGCGCCATCTCACGGGCGTTCTTGACCGCACGGGCGATCTGGCGCTGCTGCTGGGAGGTAACCCCGGTCACCCGCCGAGCGCGGATCTTGCCGCGATCGGAGATGAACTTCCGCAGCAACGCGGTGTCCTTGTAGTCGATGTAGGTGATCCCGTCCTTGTCGAGCGGGTTCACCTTCTTCTTCGGCTTGCGCAGTGCCGCAGCCTTTGCCATTGACCTTGCTCCTGGTTTGCGATCTCGAGTACTCGGCGGTGCCATCAGAAAGGAGGCTCCTCATCGAAGTTTCCGCCGCCCGAACCAGAGGCCGAGGAGGACGGGGCTGCCGTGGCCCAGGGGTCGTCGAAGTTTCCTCCGCCACCCTGCTGGCCACCACCGCCACCGCCACCGCCGGAGGCACCGAAGCCGCCACCGCCGCCACCGGAGCGCGACATCTTCTGCACCTTCGCCGTGGCGTACCGCAGCGACGGGCCGATCTCGTCGACCTCCAGCTCGATGACGGTGCGCTTCTCACCCTCGCGGGTCTCGTAAGACCGCTGGCGCAGCCGACCCGAGACGATCACGCGGGCACCCCGCTGCAGCGACTCGGCGACATGCTCCGCTGCCTGCCGCCATACGGTGCAGGCAAGGAAGAGCGGGTCCCCGTCCTTCCACTCGTTCGTGCCCCGGTCCATGAACCGGGGCGTCGAGGCGATCCGGAACTTGGCGACCGCCGCACCGGACGGGGTGAAACGCAACTCGGGGTCATCGGTCAGGTTGCCGATGACCGTAATGGTGGTATCTCCTGCCATGGCCAACTCCTCGCGCACTCATAAGCCTCCGCCGTAGGCTGCCAGAGCAGTACGACAGAGCGCTTGAGGCTGATCCGGGCGTGCCGGGAAAGAATGCGCGTCAGCGCGTTTCCGGCCGGATGACCTTGGTGCGCAGCACGGACTCGTTGAGTCGCAGCTGACGGTCCAGCTCAGCCACCGCCGCAGGGGATGCCTGCAGATCGATGACGGCGTAGATGCCCTCGGCCTTCTTGTTGATCTCGAACGAGAGGCGCCGACGGCCCCACACGTCGAGCTTCTCCACCGAGCCACCCGCGGTGCGGATCACGTTGAGGTACGTGTCCAGCGACGGGGCGACGGTGCGCTCCTCGAGGCTTGGATCGAGGATGACCATGATCTCGTAATGACGCAAGACGTGCTCACCTCCTATGGGCTAACGGCCACGGTCCTTCCGTGGCAGGAGGTCGTGCGTCGTTGCCCGGTGACCGGCGGGGGGACCCGTGGTTACACAGACAACCTGACCAGGATACCCGGTGACGTACGGAGACGTTCACCGGGCGTACGGGGTGTTGACAGGCCCCCTTCCCACCGAAGATCGATGGGAAGGGGGCCTTCCTTGCAGAGCCGCGGGGCGCCCTATCCGCATTCTTTGGGTGGGACCTGGGGAGGAACGACCACACCGATGAGGTTGGATAGGAGGCGCCCCGCGGAGCCTACTGAGTTGTCATCTTACGCCACAACCGTCCGTGTTGCTCGTTGAGCGAGGATAGCCCGAATTGCCCCAACACTGACGCCCAGCACGCAGATCGTGGCGATGAGCGCGAGCAGCCGGGTCAATCCGGCGTCCCGGACCGGTTCGGCCGGCACCATCGGCTGCTCCACCGGACTGGCGGGGCGGGCCGACGGTGCAGCACTCCCCTCCGCCGCGCCGGGCCGCGCGACGGAGGGGGGCCATGGATCAACGTCAGTCGTACGTCCGACCGCCGGCGCCATCGCGACCTGCCCACCCACCGCAGCCGCCAGCGGCGGCGCGCCGGCGAACAACGCGGCCACAACCACGGTGGCGCGACGGTGTCGGAGCAGCGACGGCACTTCTTCGTCCCTCGGGTCGGCAGCGGTTCCGGCCCTGATCCGAACACCGGACCAGGAGTCTCACCACTGCTAACGACCGGTCCGGCAGGCGGTAACGCAGCCCGCTCCGAGGCACCGCAGCGCGCCAGCCGTCGGCTGCCGCGCTGCCGGCGTGGGCACACGGGACGTAGGCTCGCCCTCATGCGTATCGGAGCCCACGTCGATTCTGCGGACCCGCTGGACGAGGCCACCCTCCGCAAGGCGGACACGGTGCAGTTCTTCCTCGCCGATCCCCAGGGCTGGAAAGCACCGGAACCCAGGGCGGACGCCGACCGGTTACGGGCCGCCGAGGTCGACGTCTACATCCACGCGCCGTACGTGATCAACGTGGCGACGTTGAACAACCGGATCCGGATCCCCAGTCGCAAGCTGCTGGTGGAGCACGCCAACGCGGCGGCGACGGTGGGCGCCCGTGGACTCATCGTGCACGGCGGACATGTGAACAAGGGCGACGACATCGCGAAGGGTTTCGACAACTGGCGGAAGACCTTCGCGTACGCGGCCGAGTCCGGTGGGTTCGCCACCCCGGTGCTGATCGAGAACACCGCCGGTGGCGACAACGCGTGTGCCCGCCGGTTCGACTCGCTCGCCCGGCTCTGGGACGCGGTCGGCGAGTACGGCGTCGGCTTCTGCCTGGACACCTGCCACGCCCACGCCGGTGGTGAGGACCTGCTCGACATCGTGGACCGGGTGAAGGCCATCACCGGCCGGATCGACCTGATCCACGCCAACGATTCCAAGGACGGATTCGACTCCGGCCGCGACCGGCACGACAATCTCGGGCAGGGAAAAATCGATCCCGACCTGGTGGTCGCCGTCATCCGCGCGGCCGGCGCCCCGGTTGTCGTGGAGACACCGGGCGGGGCCGACGGCCAGGGCGCGGACATCGCATACCTGCGCGACCGCGTGGGCCGGTAGGAAAAGCAGGCTGATGACAACGGACCAGTCGAACGCCACCGACGTGCCCGCCGACGCGGCGGCCCAAGCGACCACCGGCACCGACGAGTCGGCCACCAACCCGGCCGGCTCCACCAGCACCGGATCCGGCCGCGGCAAGCCCGCCAATGGGTCGGACGCCGCAGGCAAGACCGCCAATGGGTCGGACGCCGCAGGCAAGACCGACCAGCCCGGGACGGCGACCAGGTCCGACGCCACCAATCAGCCGGACCCGAACAGCAAACCCAACACGAACGCCGGGACCGGACGACGCAGCAGGTCGAACGCCGGCAAGCCGGGTCCGGACGCGGACAGCAAGCCGGACGCCGGCAAGCCGGACACGAAGACCGATCCGGACGCGACCAGCAAGCCGGGTCCGAAGGCCAGCGCGGCCGCGAGCAGCAAGCCGGGCCCGAGCGACGGGCCAGAGCGCCCCGGTACGACCAGCCCCGCCAAGAAAGGCGAGAAGGCTGGCGCAGAAAGCGACGCGAAGGCTGGCGCAGGAAGCGGCGGGAAGGGTGCGGCCAAGAGCGGCGAGAAGCCCGGCACCGGTGCCGGTTCTGCGGCGACGGCTGCCGAACCGACGGTGATCGACCTCGGCGTGATCAAGCCGAACGCTCCGGCACCGGGGCCCCGCCCGCCGTGGTGGCGGCGAACCTGGCCGCTGCGCCGGGCAGGCGCCACCGTACAGCTCAAGCCGCCGGCCGAGGCGAGCGCGGCCGATCAGCCCGAGGGCGATCCGGTCGATCGGTGGTCGGCGTTCGCTCCGGCCCCGGAGCCGACACCCGGTCGGTTGAGCCGGATCACCCGGGTCCTGGTGCACGAGTGGACCCTGGCCGGCCTGGCCAGCCTGGTGCTTGCCGTCGTACTGACCTGGCCGACGTTGCGCTATCCCGCACACACGATTCCGCAGGACATCTGGGACCCGACCCTCCAGGCCTGGCAGATGTCCTGGTCCGGGCACATTCTGATGACCAACCCGGCGCTGCTCTGGCAGTCGAACGCGTTCTACCCGGAGTCGTGGAGCTTCGCCTTCTCCGACACCCTGCTCGGGTACGCCCCGGCCGGGATGATCGGGCACGGGCCGGTTGCCGCGTTGGTCCGCTACAACATCATCTTTGTGCTGGCCCACGCCCTCGCCACCGTCGGCGCGTACGCGCTGGTGCGCCAGCTCGGGGCGGGCCGGATCGGGGCGGCGGTCGCCGGGGTGGCGTTCGCGTACCCGCCGTGGCTGCTCTCCCAGGCCGGGCACCTGCACATCATCTCCAACGGTGGCATTCCGCTGGCGCTGGCGATGCTGGCCCGGGGACACGGCTGGTCGTTGCGGCACGGCTTCCGGCCCGAGCGCAAGCACGCCGGCTGGGCGCTCGGCGGGTGGCTGGTCGCCGCCTGGCAACTCAGTCTCGGCTTCGGCATCGGCCTGCCGTTCGCGTACCTGCTCGCGGTGATCTTCATCGTCTCCGCGGTGACCTGGTTCGTCCGGCGTACCTGGTTCTGGCCGGAGCGCCGACCGCTCGGCGTACGGCTGCTCCTGGCCGACTTCTGGGGTGCGGTGATCTTCGCGGGGATCGGCGTACTGCTCGCCATCCCGTACTTCCGGGTCGCCGAGCTGCACCCGAACGCCAAACGTACGGTCGGCGACCTCGCCCTCTACTCGCCACCGCCGAGCGGTTTCGTCGTCGCGCCGCAGGAGTCGCTGCTCTGGGGCCGGCTGCACGAAGCGGCGCGGGCCGGGTTGCCGTGGGCCCCGGAGAACACGCTCCTGCCCGGGTTCGTGCTCTACGCGCTGGCCCTCGCCGGCCTGTTCTTCTCCATCTGGACCATCCGGCAGCGCCTGCTGCTGTTGGCCGGGGTGCTGGTCAGCGGCATCCTGACGCTGGGTACGGAGTTCTTCGGCGGCCGGTTCACCTACCTCCCGCTCTTCGAGCACCTGCCCGGTTGGGACGGGCTGCGCACCCCGGGCCGGTTGATGATCTGGACCACGCTGCTGCTCGGGATACTCGCCGCCGGATCGGTGAGCGCGTTCGCCAAGCGGGCACGGGAGATCTCGGCGGCGGAACGGATCCCGCCTCGGCCCGGCCCGCTGCTGCGTCTGGCCACCCTGCTGCCGCTGGTGCTGGTGCTGGCCGAGGGGCTGAACTCGACCCCGACCCCGATCGTCCCCGCCCAGCCGGCGGCGATGCGTACGGTCGACGGGCCGGTCCTGGTGCTCCCGTCGGACCAGGGCACCGACCAGCACGTGATGCTCTGGTCGACGAGCCGGTTCCAGGACGTGGTGAACGGCGGCAGCGGGTTCACCCCGGACTCCCTGGCGCAGGCACGCGAGCGGACGCAGGCGTTCCCCGACCAGGAGAGCGTCGACTACCTGCGCGGGCTCGGGGTGAAGACGGTTGTCCTGCTCAGGGACCGCGCGGTCGGTACGCCCTGGGAGCGCGCCGCCGACCAGCCGGTGGACCAGTTCAACATCAGGCGTGAGGACAGCGGCGACACCGTCGTCTTCCACCTCGACGGAAGCTGACCCCGGGACCCGAGCCTGTGCTCGGCCCCGGCCGGAACGAAAGCGGCCCGGTTCCCCCGAAAGTTCGGGTGGACCGGGCCGCTTCGACTTCTGCCCCTCGGTGTGCCCGCTAGGCCACCGGCACCGGCTCGTCGGACGTGGGCGGTTCGGGGGAGGCACCGGAGTCGGCCGCCTTCCGTCCCGTACGCCATCGGGTGAACCACGGTGCGTCCGCCGCGCCGTCCAGTACCCCGCCGTCGGGGTCGTCGTCGTAGGTGGCGCGTACGGGGTCGAGTTCGGGGCGGAGGATCTCCCGCACGATCAGCCCGCAGAGTACGGCCACGGTGGCCAGCCGGAGGGTGGCGGCGAGCACGAACACCCCCTCCGGGAAGACCTGTTTGCCGGAGGCGCCGAGCAGTTCGCCGTAGAAGGCGACGAAGTAGCAGACCTCGGCGAACTGCCAGGCCAGGAACGCGCCCCAGCGGGGCCGGGCGAGCACCAGCAGCGGCAGCAGCCAGAGCGTGTACTGCTGGGACCAGACCTTGCTGAAGATGAGGAACGCGGCCACCACGAGGAAGGCGAGTTGGGCCAGCCTCGGCCGGCGCGGCGCGAGCACCGCCAGCAGGGCCACGCCGACGCAGGCCAGCCCGAACAGGACGTACGTCAGGTAGTTGAGGGTGGGGTCCACGTGGTTGCTGAGCCACTGGAACGGTCCCTGGTCACCGGGGTTGCCGCTGTTCCACTTCCCGTCCAGGTAGCGACCGATGTACCAGAGCGTGCCCCAGTCGATCGGCCGCTCGGTGTTCAGCTCGAAGAACCGGTTCCAGCTCTCCCGGTAGGGGATCGCCACCGGGAGGTTGACCGCGACGACCGTGACGACGGCGGTGCCGGCGGCTATCAGCGCCTGTTTCAGCCGGTTCGCTCGGACGGCCAGCACTATCAGCGGGCCGAAGATGAACAGCGGGAAGAGCTTCGCCGCGCCGGCCAGGCCGAGCAGGATGCCGGCCGCGACGGGTCGGCGCCGGGCCCAGGCGTACATCCCGAAGGCGGCCAGGCCGATGGCGAGCAGGTCCCAGTTCACGGTGGCGGTGACCAGCAGCGCGGGTGACAGGGCGAACAGCGCCGCGTCCCAGGGTCGGCGGCGGCGCAGCGACAGCAGCATGGCCACGGTCGCGACCGCCAGGGCGCTGAGCACGATCGCGTTGACGTTGTAGAACCACATGCCCTGGTTGAGGCCGGGACGGGACTCACCGAGCGCGTGTACGGGCAGACCCAGGGCGCCCATGAAGTAACCGGTCACCACCGGGTACTCGACCGGGTGGTCCGCGTAGGGCACCTTGCCCTCGTTGAGGCCCTCGGCGTAGTAGAGCGCGAGCACGTCGGTGTAGCAGAGCCGGGTGTACTGGACGTTGTTCTGCCACGCGCCGTCCTGGCAGGGCGACTTCTGCACCCAGTGCAGGGCGAGGGTGAGGCAGGTCAGCGCCAGCACGATCCGGGCGGCGCTCCAGAAGACGACGCCGCCGCGTCCACCGCCGCGCGGTCGGCCGGCGGCGTGTTCGCCCATCGGCCCGCCGATCGCCTCGGCCAGTCCGCGGACGAAGCCGTCCGAGCGGGAGGGGTGGTCCACCTTTTCAGGCTCGTCGATGCCTGCCGTCGACTGCGCGCTCATGAACAGGCATCCTGCCGTACGCGACCGTCATCCGTCCCGCCCGGTCCGCCCGTGTCGGCGGCCGGGTACGGAAATGGGCCGGCGGCCGGGTGATTACCCGGCCGCCGACCCGTCAGATCGATCAGTTCCGCGTACGCGGGGTGGGGGTCACGGTTCCGCCACCACCGCCGCCACCGCCCTCGGGTCGACCCGGGTTGTTGGGCTGGCCCGGTTGGTTCGGGTCGTTGGGCTGGCCCGGTTGGTTGGGCTGGCCGGGCTGGTTGGGCTGACCCGGCTGGTTCGGCTGGGTCGGGACGGTGCCCGGCGGGCAGAAAATCGGGATCGGGTTGTCGCAGGTCACCGGCGGCGGTGGCGGTGCGACACCGTTACCGGCGTCCGGGTCACCGAAGTCCTTCGGCGGGTCGGCGAACTTCTCCGTCTTCTTGCCCTTGAGGGCGGCGTTCATGAAGTCTTTCCAGATGTCGGCGGGTAGCCCGTTGCCGCCGATCGCCGACTTGTTCTTGTCCTTGATCGCCTTCAGGTCACCGACGTTGCCGACCCAGACCGCGGTCGCGACCTGCGGGGTGGCGCCGACCATCCAGGCGTGGGCGTTGTCCTTGCTGGTCGGGCTCAGTTCCCAGGTGCCGGTCTTGCCGGTCGCGGGACGGTTGCCGGACAGGGTGTCCTTGTTCGCCGCGGGGATCTTCTCCAGCACCGCGTTGACGCTGTCCGCCACCTCGGTACGGATCCTCTGCTCCACCTTGATCTGCTCGCCGCCGACCTTCGTCCATTCGCCGGTGTCCTTGTTCTTCTGCTCGACCTTCGCGATGAAGTGCGGCTTGCTGTACTTGCCCCGGGCGGCGAGCGTGGCCACACCGGTGGCGTGGTCGAGCACGGTGATCGCGTACTGGCCGTAACCGACGTAGGTGTCGAACGGGGAGTC
Source organism: Micromonospora sp. NPDC004704 (assembly GCF_053601675.1). Lineage (NCBI taxonomy): Bacteria > Bacillati > Actinomycetota > Actinomycetes > Micromonosporales > Micromonosporaceae > Micromonospora > Micromonospora sp. NPDC004704. The sequence continues at coordinate 121,102 of NZ_JBSGCD010000013.1, forward strand.
CTTGCCGGAGCCCTTGAGCAGGTCGTACGGCTTGCCGTCGTCGGTCCACATGGTGGTGACGCCGGCGGCCTTGGCCATGTCGACCACCTTGTCCACGCCGATCTTCTCGGTCACGTGGTAGAAGGGCACGTTGTACGACTGGACGGTGGATTCCAACAACGAGCAGTTCTTGGCACAGCTCGCGTTACGACCGGCGTTCTGCACACTCGGGCCGTTGCCACCGACCTTGAACGGCGACGCGTCCCAGTGCGAGTCGACCGCGATACCGGCTTCCAGCGCCGCCGCCAAGGTATAGATCTTGAAGGTCGAGCCCGGCGGATGGCCACCGGTGAGTGTGCCTTCCATGTTCTTGCCGGCGTAGTCGTGACCGGTGCCGTTGTCACCACCGAAGTAGGCCAGCACCCGCCCGGTCCCCGGTTCGATCGCCACTGCGGCGGCCATCAGGTTGTCCGGCTGGTCGCTGAGTTCGGAGCCCTTGGCCTTGCGCCAGGCGGCGGCCTCCAGCGCCTTCTGCATCTTGCCGTCGATGGTGGTGGTGATCTTGTAGCCGCCGTCCCGGATCTCCTTGACACAGGCCTCGGCGCTGGAGCAGATCTTCTTTTCCACCATCTCGTCGCGCACGTAGTTGACCACGTTGCCGACCGGGGTGTTGATGCCGCACTCGGTGGCGCAGGCGGTGTTGGGCGGGAAGACCTGCGGGTACTCGACCGGCCGCTGGTCGGCCGGCAGCCACTTCTTCTCCACCATGCCGTTGAGGACGTAGTTCCACCGGTCCTTGGCAGCCTCGGGGTTGTCCGCCGGGTCGTAACCCTTGTGCCCGGTCACCTCGTCCGGCTGCGGCTGCTTGATCACGGCTGCCAGCACCGCGCCCTGGGCGGGGGTGAGCTTGTCCACCGGTACGTGGAAGTACGCCTGCGCCGCCGCGTCGATCCCGTACGCGCCCCGACCGAAGTAGATCGTGTTCAGGTAGAACTTCATGATCTCGGGCTTGCTGTACCTCTCGTTCAGCTTGGACGCCAGCACCGCTTCTTTGATCTTCCGGCCGTAGCCGCCGCTGAGTTCCATGGCGTTGCGGGCGTACTGCTGGGTGATCGTCGACGCGCCCTGCTTGGTGCCGCCGGTGAAGTTGTTCCAGGCTGCCCGGGCGATACCCACGTAGTCGAGACCGCCGTGGGTGTAGAAGTTGCGGTCCTCGGCGGACGCGACCGCCTGCTCGACGTAGTCGGGGATCTGCTCGATCGTGACGAAGTTCCGGTTGTACTCGCCCATCTTCACCAGTTGGGTGGTGCCGTCGCTGGCGTAGATGGTGCTGGAGAGCGGGAGCGCCAGGTCCTCCGGCAGCACCACCGTGGTCGAGTAGTACGTCGTGGCCACGACGCCACCACCGGCGAGCATGATCAGTACGGCGAAACCGGCGATGAGCCAGTTGATCCGCTTACGAATCTTGGCCTTGCGCAGCGACTCGGGGTCGGTGCCGCCCCGCCGGCCGCGCCGCCCGGGACCGTCCGGTCCACCGGGGCCACCGGGTCCGTTCGGACCACCCGGTCCACCGGGACCGCCCGGACCGGCTGGTGAGATCGGGCGGACGCTGGCCCGACCGGCGATCCCCGCGCTGCCGACCGAAGCGGAACCGACCGAAGCGGAGCCGACGCTGGCCCGCCCGACCCGCGCCCGACCGGCTCCGACGGAGGCCGAGCCCACGGAGGCGGAACCGACGGAGGCCGACCCGACCGAAGCCGAGCCCACCGAGGCGGAACCGACCGAAGCCGAACCTCTCGACGCCGTTCCTCTGGCTCCGGGACCGGCGGGGGCCGATCCCGAGGCGACCGGGCCGCCCGGGGGCGCGCTGCGCGGGCCGGAGCCGGGGCCACCTACCGAGGCGGAACCGACCGAGGCCCGTCCACCGGCGGCAGGGCCGACCGAAGCGGAACCGCGTGGCGCGGACGCCGCTCGGTTGTTGCCGTTCGAGCCGCCGTTGGCCGACCAGCCGGCACCGGCGCCATCCGGCGCGGCCGAGCGGTAGGTCGGGGAGGCGTCCGGAGCCGGACGCCGGTACGGGTCGTCCGCCGTGGGTCCGGGTTCGCCGTTGGGCCCTGAACCATGGGCCTGACCGCGTGCGGAACTGGGGTCGCCGTACGAGTTCATCTGTCACACCCTGCCGGTCGCAGTGGGGCGCGCCAGCGCCACCACCGGGTTGCCGTGAGCTAGGACACGCTGCAAGCCTGACCGGGATTGCCCATTGCCTGCAGCCATTTCGGGAATAACCGGACTTATCCGGTTAGAAATCCGCCACTCGCCCTGACTGGTCAAGGAAACCGTGCTAGGGGCCGGGGGCGGTGGGTTCACCGTTGCGCCTCACGCCTTCGACGAGCTGTCGGGGTCCGGGAGCCCGTGGCTGCCATCGCCTCGCCGCCACCGGCGTCACCCTGATCGGTCGCCAGACCGTCCCGCCCGAGCAGATACTGCTCGACGAGGTGGTTCCAGTTGCAGCCCTGGCAGACCTCGACCACATACACCTGGAATTCACGCACAGTCATGGCGAGCACGGGTAGCTCCGCCAACCTGCGTGCCTGACCGGCGGACTGCTTGAGCTCATCGCCGTAAATGTAGTGGACGTGCGTGAGATTCTCGCGCCGGCAGATCGGGCACCGCACCTCGGTCGGCTCGCCGTGGAAGTGAGCGGCGTTCTTCAGGTACGGAGACGCGTCGCAGACCTCGTAGGTGCCGACCCGTCCGGCGTAGACCTCGCGCAGCACCGCCCGCTTCTGGAGCGAGTAGTCCACCACCCGGCGCTGCGTACGCATGCGGTGAAGGGTACGCGGTTCGGCCCGGCGAGGCGACCACCGTCACACCCTGTGACGACACGCATGCCGATCCGGGGTTTGCCCTTGCCGCGCCGGGGGTCTACGGTGCGATGTATCGGGCCGATACATCGGGTGGATTACCGGAGCACAAGCGGGGAATGGAGGACTGGCACCTGATGCTTGAACTCGCCATTCTCGGCCTCCTCCAGGAGTCCCCTATGCACGGCTACGAGCTGCGCAAGGAACTCGCCGCCAAGCTCGGCGCCATCCGCGCGGCGATCAGCTACGGCTCGCTCTACCCGACGCTACGCCGGCTGCAGGCGGCCGGCTGGATCGTGGAGGCGGCCGAGACCTCGGTCACCACCGAGGTGGTTCCGGCACTGACGAGTCGCCGGGGCCGGGTGGTCTACAAGATCACCGCAGAAGGCAAGGAGCGGTTTGCCGAGCTCATCGCGCAGACCGGCCCGGAGACGTACGAGGACACCGGATTCGGGGTGCACTTCGCGTTCTTCGCCCGTACCGACCAGGCAACCCGGCTACGGATCCTGGAAGGTCGCCGACGCAAGATCGAGGAACGTCGCGAAGGTCTGCGCGACGTGCTGGGCCGGGCGGCCGAGCGCCTCGACGCGTACACACTCGAACTTCAGCGCCACGGGCTGGACGCCTGCGAACGCGAAGTCCGCTGGCTGGAGGAGCTCATCGCAAACGAGCGCTCCGGCCGGTCCCCGGCGGCACCCTCCGGTGCCGGCGGGACCCCATCAACCGAGATAAGCCCGTCTCCGCCTGGACGACAGCAGTCCAGCAATGAGCCGGAGCGGCCGTGATAAAGAAGGAGGCAAACGCGATGGGCTCCGTCCGCGTCGCCATCGTCGGTGTCGGAAACTGCGCCTCGTCCCTGGTACAGGGCGTGGAGTACTACCGCAATGCCGACCCAAACGACCGCGTGCCGGGTCTCATGCACGTTACCTTCGGCGACTACCACGTCTCCGACGTGGAGTTCGTCGCGGCGTTCGACGTGGACGCCAAAAAGGTGGGCATGGACCTGGCCGAGGCAATCGTGGCCAGCGAGAACAACACCATCAAGCTGGCTGACGTGGCGCCGACCGGCGTCACCGTCCAGCGCGGTCCGACCCTGGACGGGCTGGGCCAGTACTACCGGGAGATCGTCCAGGAGTCCGACCGCGAGCCGGCCGACGTCGTGCAGGCACTGCGTGACGCCCGGGTCGACGTGGTCGTCTCCTACCTGCCGGTCGGCTCCGAGCAGGCGGACAAGTTCTACGCCCAGGCGGCGATCGACGCCGGCTGCGCGTTCGTGAACGCGCTCCCCGTGTTCATCGCCTCCGACCCGGCGTGGGCGCAGAAGTTCACCGACGCCGGTCTGCCGATCATCGGCGACGACATCAAGAGCCAGGTCGGTGCGACGATCGTGCACCGCGCCCTGGCCAAGCTGTTCGAGGACCGCGGGGTCGAGCTGCTGCGCACGTACCAGCTCAACTTCGGCGGCAACATGGACTTCATGAACATGTTGGAGCGCACCCGCCTGGTCTCCAAGAAGATCTCGAAGACCCAGTCGGTCACCTCGCAGATCCCGCACGAGATCAACAAGGGCGACGTGCACATCGGCCCGTCGGACCACGTGCCGTGGCTGGACGACCGCAAGTGGGCGTACATCCGGCTCGAGGGTCGCTCCTTCGGCGACGTACCGCTGAACGCCGAGCTCAAGCTCGAGGTGTGGGACTCGCCGAACTCCGCGGGTGTCATCATCGACGCGGTTCGCGCCGCGAAGATCGCCCTGGACCGGGGCATCGGCGGGCCGATCCTCTCGGCCTCGTCCTACTTCATGAAGTCCCCGCCGGTGCAGTACTCCGACCACGACGCCCACCAGTCGGTCGAGGACTTCATCGCGGGCACCGTCGAGCGGTAGTCAGCCCGCGGTGAGCACCAGACGCTGAGCGACGTTCAGCACTTCGAGGGCCGGGTCCGTTGGATCCGGCCCTCGCTGGTTCTCGGTCCGCCCCTCGCTGGTCGACTCAGCCCCAGGCCCGCTGCAACGCGACACCGGCCTCGATCTCGAGCAACTGCCGCTTGCGGGGCAACCCGCCGCCGAAGCCGACCAACTTGCCGCCCGCCCCGACGATCCGGTGGCACGGCACGATGACCGGGATCGGGTTGCGGTTGCAGGCAACCCCGACGGCTCGGGCCGCACCCGGATCGCCCAGGGCGGTGGCCACCTCGCCGTACGTGCGCATCTCCCCGTACGGGATCGCCGACATCTCCCGCCAGACCGCCCGTTCGAAGTCCGAGCCGCGACGGACCGAGAGCGGGACGGTGAAGTCGGTCAGCTCACCGGCGAAGTACAACCGGAGCTGGTCGACCGCCGCCCGGCGCCACCGCCCATCCTGTGCGGCTGGCGCCTCCGGTTCCGTCGCGGCGGGAACCGCGCCGTCGACCGGGCCGAAGTGCACGCCGCAGATCCCCTCGTCGTCGGCGGCCACGGACAGTTCACCGATCGGTGTGTCGAGCACGGTCCAGCGCATCGCCCCATTATCCAAGGCGAGGTCAGACCCGGTCGAGCTGCTCGGCGAGGCGGGCCGCGACGGCCCGAACCCCGCTCTCACCTCCGGGATCGGGCAGGTTGAGCGTGGAAACCAGCGAACCCCGCCGTACGACCACGAAGTAGGAGACCGTCGCGGGCGCGTCGGCGGTCACGATCCTGCCCCGCACCAGCAGCGCCGCGTCACCGGCGAAGTCCGAGTCGAGCAGGCTGAACGAAACCTGCCCGCCGTACGCCGGATAGCTCGCGCACGTCTCCAGCACCCGGCGTACGTCCTCCACCGCCCGCGTGGCCCAGTCCGGCTCGTACGCCTCGACCACCTGGAGGGCGGCGGCCCGGGGTGACGCGCGCAGGTACTGGCGGGCGACGCTGTCGCGCCGGTGTCGCTGCGCCGGGAAGTCCGCGTCCCGGTACGCCGGGCAGTCCTCCTGTGCCCACGGCCAACGGGTGCCGTCCGCCGAGGTGGTGCCGGTGGTCCAGTCGCCGCCGAGCGCCTCCGCCCCGAGCAGCGCCGGCTCGACCGCGGCGGGACCGCTCGCCGGCCCGTCCGCCGCCGGTCCGCCACCGCAGGCCGACAGGGTCATCCCGGCCAGCGCGAGCAGTGTCACGACGAGCGTCGACACCGCCCGCATCGGCGCGATCGGCATCATCCGCTTCTCCCGGTGGTTGACCACGCCAGTAGGACGCGGCCCCCCGGAGCCGGCGTTGCATCCGCCGCGCCACCATCGACGCCACGGATCGGCGGCCGGCCGGCGGGCAGCCCGGACGCCGTTCCGGTCCGGGGCCTGGACCCGACCGGGTCGGGCCGCCGTACGCACCGGCCGTTCCGTGCCGTGACCAGGGGAGTCGTGACGCTTGACGGAAGGCCGGACCTGCGCGGGTCGGGCATGCGATGCTGGCGCCAACCGGACCTTTCGCCCTACGGCTACGCCAGACCGGTGGTTGCGTGGGCACACGATCCGGGTACCCGTGAGTCGTGCGTCACGTCCGATGATCCCACCAAGGGTGACGTGTCATCCTGGCTAAGGCGCTGTCTAAGGATGACACGTCACCCTAGTAAAGGAAGATCTCAATGACCAAGGTAGCCATCATCCTCGGCAGCACCCGGCCGGGTCGTAACGGCGAGGCTGTCGCACGCTGGGTCTACGACCTCGCGAGCAAGCGCACCGACGCCGAGTTCGAGTTGGTCGACATCGCGACCTTCAACCTCCCGCACCTCGACGAGGCAATCCCGCCGTCGATGGGCCAGTACGCCAACGACCACACCAAGGCGTGGGCCTCGAAGATCGCGGAGTTCGACGCGTACATCTTCGTCACCCCGGAGTACAACCACTCCACCTCGGGTGCGCTGAAGAACGCGATCGACTACCTGTACGGCGAGTGGAACAACAAGGCGGCCGGCTTCGTCAGCTACGGCTCCCTCGGCGGCGCCCGCGCGGTCGAGCACCTCCGCCTGATCATGGCCGAGCTGCAGGTGGCGACCGTCCGCGCCCAGGTCGCGCTCTCCCTGCACAGCGACTTCGAGAACTACAGCGTGTTCAAGCCGGCCGCGATGCACGACGACGCGCTGAACACCGTGCTCGACCAGACGGTCGCCTGGGGCCGCGCGCTCGAGACCCTGCGCAAGTAATCGCCACACCCCGGTACAACCAGAACGGGGCGGTGTCCGGACCGGACGCCGCCCCGTTGCCGTGACCGCCTGCGCGGTGACCCGTTCTCAGCCCGCGAGGCCCTGGTCCCGCGCCCAGCGTTGCAACTCCGCCTCGGCCTCGTCCCGGTCCATCGGCCCACGCTCCAGGCGCAGCTCCTTGAGGTGGCGCCACGCCTGCCCGACCAACGGACCCGGCGGTACGCCCAGCAGCTCCATGATCGCGTTGCCGTCCAGGTCGGGCCGGACCCGAGCCAGGTCCTCCTCCGACTGGATCCGGGCGATCCGCTCCTCCAGCGCGTCGTAGTCCCCGGCGAGCTGCCGCGCCTTGCGCCGGTTACGGGTGGTGCAGTCCGACCGGGTCAGCTTGTGCAGCCGCGGCAGCAGGTCACCGGCGTCGGCGACGTACCGCCGGACCGCCGAGTCGGTCCACTCGCCCCGGCCGTACCCGTAGAACCGCAGGTGCAGCCCGACCAGCGCGACCACCTGCGAGATCACGTCCTTGGGGTAGCGCATCGCCTTCATCCGCTGCTTGGTCAGCTTGGCCCCGACCACCTCGTGGTGGTGGAAGCTGACCCGCCCGTCCGGGCCGACCGCCTTCGTCGCCGGCTTGCCCGCGTCGTGCATGAGCGCGGCCATCCGCAGGATGAAGTCGCAGCCGTCCTCCTCCAACCGGACCGCGTTGCTGACCACGGTCAGGGTGTGCTCGTACACGTCCTTGTGCTGGGCGTGCTCGTCGATCTCCAGCTTCAGCCCGGACAACTCAGGCAGGAACCGGTCGGCCAGGCCGGTGTCGACCAGCAGCCGCAGGCCGGTGATCGGATCCGCGCCGCAGAGCAGCTTGGTGAACTCGTCCCGGATCCGCTCGGCGGTGATCCGGTCCAGGTCGGCCGCCATCGCGACCATCGCGGCGTGCACCTCCGGCTGCACGGCGAAGCCGATCTGGGCCGCGAACCGGGCCGCGCGCAGCATCCGCAACGGGTCGTCACCGAAGGACTCCCGCGGCGTTCCCGGCGTACGGATCAGCCGGGCGGCCAGGTCGGCGAGCCCACCGTACGGGTCGGTGAACACGTGTCCGGGCAGGCTGACCGCCATCGCGTTGATGGTGAAGTCCCGCCGCCGCAGGTCGTCGACCAGGTTCGTGCCGTACTGGACCACCGGGTTGCGGGTGATCTGGTCGTACGACTCGGCCCGGAAGGTGGTGATCTCCAGCCGCAGTCCCTCGCGCTGTGCGCCGATGGTGCCGAACTCGCGTCCGGTCTCCCAGGTCGCCTCGGCCCAGCCCCGGAGCACCCGCAACGTGTCGTCCGGATGGGCGTCGGTGCAGAAGTCGAGGTCGTCGCCGAGCCGGCCGAGCAGCGCGTCCCGGACCGAGCCGCCGACCAGGTGCAGTTCGTGACCGGCACGGGCGAATCGGCGTCCCAGCTCGTCGGCGACGGGGGAAACCCGCAACAGTTCGGCGACGGCGTTGCGTTGGACGGTGGTCAACCCGGCCTCGGAGGGCTGGGGCGCGGCTGGTCCAGCGGCGGGTGCTGCGGCTGGTCCGGCGGCGTCGGGAGCGGAGGTTTCGGACATGGGAACGCCAGCCTATCGGTCCGACCCGGGTCGTACCCCGGCGGGCGGACCAGCCGGATCGGACTCGGCGCGGCGGGCGATCACACCGGTTGACTAAGGTCTGAGCAGTATCGGTTGGGCACGCCTGCCCGCCGTACCGGTTGGGGAGGCAGACATGGGCGACGGGCTGTACCGCAGCGCGAACGCCATGCCGCACGGAGTCCCGCCGCCCGCGGACGGTGCGACCCTGATCTCGATCGAGTCCCTGGACCAGCCCATGGTCGAGACCACCGCGCCGGCCCCGGAGCCACCGGGTGAGGGAAACGCCGCCGGCAACAGCGCGGTGATGGCCATCGGCAGCCTGGTGAGCCGTGGTACAGGCTTCCTCCGCACCGTGGTTCTCGGCGCCGCACTGGGCACGTTCGCGGTCGGCAACGCCTACACCACCGCCCAGATCTTCCCGGGCATGGTCTACGAGTTCCTGCTCGGCGGGATCCTGACCAGCGTGCTGGTCCCGGTACTGGTCCGGCGCCGCAAGGCCGACCCGGACCAGGGCCAGGCCTACGCCCAGCGCCTCCTCACCCTGGCGGTGCTCGCCCTGGGGGTGGCGGCGGTGGTCGCCGTGCTCGCCGCCTCGCTGCTCACCCGGTTGTACGGCAGCGACCAGACCAGCCAGGAATTCCAGGACCTGGTCACGAGCCTCTCGTACCTGATGCTGCCGATGATCTTCTTCACCGGCCTCTCCGCGCTGATCAGTGCGGTGCTCAACGTCCGGGGCCACTTCGCCGCCCCGATGTGGACCCCGATCCTGAACAACGTGGTGGTGATCGCCACCTTCGGTCTCTACATCGCCATCTTCGGCGCGAAGGTGATCCCGCCCGAGGAGATGACGACCGGCCGGATCGCGCTCCTCGGCGGTGGCACCCTGCTCGGCGTGATCATCCAGGCCGCGGGCCTGCTGCCGGCGCTGCGCAAGGTGGGCTTCCGGTGGCGCTGGCGGTTCGACTTCCGCGCCCTCGGCCTGCGCGAGCTGGGCCGGCTCGGCGCCTGGATGATCTGCTACGTCGCGGTCAGTCAGATCGGCCTCGCGGTCCTGTTCAACCTGCTGAACCGGGCCGGAGACGCCGACGAGGCCGGGCCGCTGATCTACAACAACGTCTTCCTGCTGGTGATGATGGCGCACGGCATCGTGGCGGTGTCGATCCTCACCGCGTTGATGCCGAGGATGAGCGCGGCAGCCGCCGAGGGCCGGTACGCCGACGTCGTCGCCGACCTGTCCCGGGGAACCCGGGTCGTCACCGCGGTACTCGCCCCGATCGCGGTCTGCTACGCAGTGCTGGCCAACCCGATCGCGGTCGTGCTGTTCCGGTACGGCGCGTTCAGCGCCAAGAGCGCCACGGCGACCTCGGTCGTGCTGCTCGTCGGTGCGCTGGCGCTGATCCCGTTCGCGGTGAGCCAGCTCTTCACCTTCGCCTTCTACGCGCTGCCGGACACCAAGACGCCGGCACTGATCAACATTCCGGTGGTGGGAATCCGGATCGTGGTGCAGATCGGGCTCTTCGCCGCGTTCAGCGCCTCGTTCGCCGCCGCCGGGCTGATGCTCGGCAACGCGGTGTCGTACCTGGCGGCGGTGGTGATCACGGCGATGCTGCTGCGCCGCCGGATCGGCCGGCTCGGCCTCGGCGAGATCATGAAGACGCTCGGCAAGGTGCTGGTCGCCGCGCTCGCCTCGGCCCTGGTCGGGTGGCTCGTCCTGCAACTGCTGCCGGGCGACTCGACGCCGAGCCGGCTGGAGGCGATCATCCGGCTGATCGTCGCCGGTGGTCTGATCGGCGTCACCTATGTCGGGCTCGCCATGCTGCTGCGGATCCGCGAGATCAGCGAGGTGGTCCAGCTCGTACGACGGAAGGTCGGTCGCTGATTGTCACGGCACGGCTGGGGACGACCTGTGGAAAACCGAGGGATGTCGGTGGATGACCGAACACCGGGTTGTGGACAACGGCAGATCTCCACCGGTGCCGGACCGAGCGGGTGGGCCACACCGGTGACCCTCGCGCAAGTAGTTGAAATCAACCGATAGATTAGGAATTGCCGGTGCCATCAAGGCGGATGACACCGGTCGTACTTGGACTGTTCGGCATACTCCCGGCACCGGGTCGGGTACGCCCGCAAGATGACATGTCGGGGATGAGTCCATCCCAGGTAAGGTCGCTCTCGACAGGTGCGGAGAGCGCCTACGCTATGGAATGGCGCCCAGCGTCCGGTCCACCGGCGATAGAGCGGAAAACCAATGCCCAGCAGCACGGGTCCATCGATCGCGACAATCATCGAGGGAGGACGGGTGACCCAGGTCGGCGAAGGTCAGGAGGCGGACGAGGTCACTCCGCCCGTTATGGCCTTCGGTGCCCCCGCCGTCGGTGAGGTCCTCGCCGAGCGGTACGAGTTGGCCGAGCACATCAACGACGACAGCGCCGGCCGCCAGGTCTGGCGGGGTGTCGACGTGGTGCTCCGCCGGCCCGTGGCCGTGGTGCTCCGGTACCCCGGCGGCGACTCGGCGATGGAGATGCTCCAGGCCGCGGTGACCGCGAGCCGGGTGATCCATCCCAACCTGGTCGGCGTCTACGACGCCATCGACGAGGACGAGCGGGCGTACGTCGTACGTGAGTGGGTCGACGGCCACTCGCTGCGGGAACTGGTCGCCGACGGCCCGCTCGAACCGGCCCGCGCCACCAGCATCGCGCACGCCGTCGCCGGTGCCATCGCCGCCGTACACGCCACCGGGATGGTGCACGGCAACGTCCACCCCGGCACCGTGATGGTCGGTGACGACGGTCGGGTGGTGCTCGCCGACGCACGGGCCGACGGCAACGACACCATCGAGACCGACGCCCGCGCGGTCGGCGGTGTGCTCTACTTCGCCCTCACCGGGGCCTGGCCGCACGTCGAGGCCAACCTCTCCGGCGGCCGGGGCCGTTCCGCCCTGCCGGACGGGGTCCGGGACGCCAACGGCGCCCTCGCCGCACCCCGTCAGGTACGGGCCGGCGTGCCTGCGTACCTCGACGACCTGACCATGGACCTGCTCGACCCGCAGCTCGCGGTCCCCTCGGTCGACGTGCTCGCCGCCGAACTCGGCCGGCTGAACGCCGCCGCCGAGGAGCAGTACCTGGACAACAGCGGCCCGCTCCGGTTCGCCACGCACGACGAGGACAACACCGGCGCCCCGGCCGCACCCGCCGGTACGCGCAACATCGTCGCCGGGGTCGCCGCCCTGTTGGTGATCGCCCTGATCGGCCTCTACTTCGGCATCAACGCGCTCTCCGACAGGGACGGCACCAACACCGCCTCGCCGAGCGCCCCGCCCGGTGCCACCGCCCCGGCCGGCGGCACCGACGCGCCGACGACGCAGCCGCAGAAGATCCCGATCGACGGCAACAGCGTCCGGATCGTCAGCACCGGCACCGACCGGGGTCAGGAACTGAACGGCGCCGCGGCCGTGGTGGACGGTGACGTCAACAAGGGTTGGGAGTCCGACTCCTACGACGGCCCGCAGTTCGCCGGCCTGAAAACGGGCATGGGCGTCCTGATCGACCTGAAGGAGCCCCGGGCCATCAAGGACGTCCAGGTGGTCCTCGCCAACGGCGGTGCGACCGCCGAGCTGAAGAGCGGCACCACCACCCTGCCGTCCAGCAAGGCCTCGGACACCCAGCTCGTCACCAGCTACACGATCATCGGCGAGCCGCACGAGCGGGCCGGGGCGAACATGACCTTCAGCGCGTTCCAGCCCGACCAGAAGTACCAGTACCTGCTGTTCTGGGTCACCGACATCGCCAAGAACGCCAAGAACGAATACCGGCTCGGCATCCAGGAAATCACGGTCCGGGCACCATGACCGGCGGGCCGGCGCGCTGCCTCCGTCCACCGGAACGGACCGGATCATGACCGGTCTTCCGGTGCCGGACGATACGGGCAGCGCCCCGGCCGAGACCGCCGGTTCTTCCGGCCCGCTGACCGAGGTCAGCGACGCGGAACTGCTCCGCGCGCACGTCGACGGCGACCGGGACGCCTTCACGACCCTCTTCCACCGGCACCGGGACCGGCTCTGGGCGGTGGCGATACGCACCCTCGGCGACCGGGAGGACGCCGCCGACGCACTCCAGGACGCCCTGCTCTCGGCCCACCGGGCGGCCGCCCGCTTCCGCGGCGACGCCGCGGTCACCACCTGGTTGCACCGCATCGTGGTCAACTCCTGCCTGGACCGGATCCGGCGCCGGCAGGCGCACCCGACGGTTCCGCTGCCCGACGGATCGCGGACCGACGAGACCGGCCGGTGGACCGGCATCGAGCCGGCCGCACCGGCCCCCGACCACGACACCGCCCTCGTCGTCCAGCAGGCGCTGGCCAAGCTTCCGGCCGAGCAGCGGGCGGCGATCATCCTGGTCGACGTGCAGGGCTACCCGGTCGCCGAAGTCGCGATCATGCTCGGCGTTGCCGAGGGGACGGTGAAGAGCCGCTGCGCCCGGGGCCGGGCCCGGCTCGCCCTGATCCTCGGCCACCTGCGCCCCCGTGGACCGGCCGTACCGGCGCCGAACAGGGCGGACAAGGACGTGCCGTCGGTCACCCGGGGGAACCCGGCGGCCGGTGGCGGCGTCCGATCGGGGTCGAGTCATTCCGGGCGCGACGGCATCCAGGAGGAACAGTGACCGCGGGCCAGTCCAGCGAGGTCGACCTCGACCTGCTGGCCGACTATCTCGAGGGGGTCCTGACGGACACCCCGGAAGAGGCTGCGGTCGCTCGCCTGATCGAGGCGGACCCGGAGTGGGCAGCGGCGTACGCGGCGCTGACCCTGGCGTTCGACTCCGTCCAGGAGGACCTGGCCGGCTGGGCGGCCACCACCGAGCCGATGCCGACCGAGATCACCGACCGGCTCACCGCCGCGCTCGCCGACGCCGGGCCGCTCGGCCAGCCCGGCATCCCGACCCAGTTCACCGAGCAGACCCCGCTGGGCGAGCAGACCGAACGCCGGCTCAGCGTCGTACCCGGATCGGACAACCGGGCGCACGACGGCCGGGACCGCTCCGCGCGGGCGGCCCGTCGGCGCCGGTCGCGCCTGGCCGGCCTGGTGGCGGTCGCCGCCGCGGCGGTCGCGTTCGCGGGCTTCGGGCTCAGCCGGCTCGGCCTGTCCGACACCGCGTCCGAGGACACGGTCGCAGGGGCTCCCGCTCCGGCGGTGGCGCCGCAGTTCGCACCGCCCGCGGCGCGTCAGCTCATCGCGACCGGCACCGACTACGCGGCCGTCACCCTGCCCGGGGCAGTGGCCAACCGGCTCCAGGGCAACGTCGAGGAACGCACCGGGACCGACGCCGCCAGCCCGCCCGACCCCAGCTCGCCCGGCACCCTCGGTGCCGCCCGGGAGCCGGGCGACGGCCCGCAGGCCGCCGGTCTGGCCCGGCTGGCCGACCGGGACGCGCTCACCGCCTGCCTCGAAGCGATCGCCCTCGCCCACGGCCGTGGCCCGATCACGTTCAACCTGGTGGACTACGCCGCCTTCGAGGGCACCCCCGCGCTCGTACTCGGCCTCACCGACGGCACCGGCGCCCGCTGGGCCTGGGTCAGCGGCGCCGACTGCGGACAGGGCGGGTCGGGTCCGGACACCCGCTACCAGGCCCAGGTAGGGTGAATCGACTCCTCACGGCTGTTTGGCCGTCAGCGTGACGTGACCCACCGGATGGCCGGCTGGGGAATTTCCCCTTCGTAAGATGACGTTCTGCTCAACAGTTGCCGGTCGTCGGATCGTCGGCCGGCCGCTGGCCGGTATCGATGGACCACGCCGGTTGGCGACACACAGACTCTCGGGAGACGGCAGTGGACGAGGTCCGCAACCTCATCATCATCGGCTCGGGGCCGGCCGGATACACGGCCGCCGTGTACGCCGCCCGGGCCAACCTCAAACCGCTGATCATCGAGGGTGTGCAGTCGGGTGGCGCCCTGATGACCACCACGGAGGTGGAGAACTTCCCCGGCTTCCCGGACGGGATCCTCGGGCCGGAGCTGATGGACTCGATGCGCAAGCAGGCCGAGCGGTTCGGAGCCGAGTTCCTCACCGACGACGTCAGCCGGGTCGAACTCACCGACACCGGTGAGCCGGGTTCCGCCGCGGTCAGCACCGTGTACGTCGGCGAGACCGCGTACCGGGCCAAGGCGGTCATCCTCACCACCGGCTCCGCCTGGCGCCCCCTCGGCGTTCCGGGCGAGCAGGAGTACCTCGGCCACGGTGTCTCGTCCTGTGCCACCTGTGACGGCTTCTTCTTCCGGGGCCAGGAGATCGTGGTGGTCGGCGGTGGCGACTCGGCGATGGAGGAGGCCAGCTTCCTCACCAAGTTCGCGGCCAAGGTGACGATCGTGCACCGGCGGGACAGCTTCCGGGCCAGCAAGATCATGGCCGAGCGGGCGCTGAGCAACGAGAAGATCCAGGTCGAGTGGAACAGCCAGGTCGAAGAGGTCCTCGGCGCCGACGGCAAGGTCACCGGGGTACGGCTGCGCAACGTACACACCGGTGAGACCAAGGTGCTCGACGTCGCGGGCGTGTTCGTGGCCATCGGTCACGACCCGCGCAGCCAGCTCTTCCAGGGCCAGGTCGACATGGACGAGAACGGCTACGTACGGGTGAACGCACCGGGCACCACGACCAACGTGCCGGGCGTCTTCGCCGCCGGAGACCTGGTCGACCACACCTACCGCCAGGCGATCACCGCCGCCGGCACCGGCTGCGCCGCGGCGCTGGACGCCGAACGCTTCCTCGCCACGTTGGAAGTCTGAGACAACCGAAAGCGCACGCCCGGAGGAGGGTCTTTTCATGGGAACAACCAAGGCGGTCACCGACAAGAATTTCGTCAGTGACGTGCTCCAGTCGGAGAAGCCGGTACTGGTCGACTTCTGGGCCGAGTGGTGCGGACCGTGCCGGAAGGTCTCCCCGCTGCTGGAGGAGATCGCCCGCGAGATGGGCGACCGGGTCACCATCGTGAAGCTCAACATCGACGAGAATCCCGAGACCGCCATGGCCTACCGGGTGATGTCGGTGCCGACCCTCACCATCTTCAAGGGTGGCCAGCCGGTGCAGTCGGTGGCCGGTGCCCGGCCCAAGAGCGACCTGGTCAAGCTGATCGAGGCCGCGCTCTAAGGGCAGAAACACTCTCTCGTTCGCGCCCGTCACCGGACCCCGGTGGCGGGCGCGTTCCGTTGACCCGCAGGCGGTCTGCCACGTAGCCGCGTCAGCGTCGATGTCGTCGGCATCCGGTCAACCCAGGGCGGCGGCCACCGGGTCACGGTACGCTCCGGAAGCGTTCTCAGGAGCAGACGGCAGCCGGCGAACAGGACACCGCCGGACGATCAGCCCGACTCGCCCCCGCCGGCAGGCCGACCGAACACAGCACCCGCAGAGGGAGGTCGTTTGTGCGTCCGGTCCGACGTGGTGACCGAGGTCCCGCGGTCACCGAGATCAGAGGCGTCCTCCTCGGCATCGAACTGCTCACCCCCGACGCGTCGGCCAAGACCGACGAGTTCGGGCCGGACATCGAGCAGGCCGTACGCGCCTTCCAGCAGAGCCGTGGGCTGAGCGTCGACGGCCAGGTGGGCGCCGAGACGTGGCGCGCGCTGGACGCAGCCCGATGGCGGCTCGGCGCCCGTACCCTGTACCACTCGATCCCCGAACCGCTCACCGGCGAGGACGTACGCACGCTGCAGGAACGGCTGCTCGAAATGGGCTACGACGTGGGCCGGGCGGACAGCATCTACGGCGCACAGACCGCCCGCGCGGTCGCCCAGTTCCAGCGGGAGGTCGGACTCTCCCCTGATGGCACCTGCGGACCGCACACCATGCACGCCCTGCGCCGGCTGGGCCGCAAGGTGGTCGGCGGGCGACCGCAGCTCCTCCGCGATTCCGACGCGATCCGGCAGTCCGGCCCCAACCTGATGGGCAAGGTCATCGTCATCGACCCCGGCCACGGAGGTTCGGACCTCGGCGTTGTCGTAGCCGACGGCTCGTTGCGCTGGGCCGAGGCGGAACTCGCCTACGACCTTGCCAACCGGCTGCGCGGACGGCTCGTCGCCGCCGGCATGCGGGTGCACCTCACCCGGGGCCCGACGCCCGGCGCCGTGCTGCCCGACCTGGCCCGCGCGGAACTCGCCAACGAACTCGGCGGCGACCTGTTCATCTCGCTGCACACCGACGGACACGCCAACCCCGAGGCGGACGGGGTGGCCACCTACCACTACGGCACCGACAACGGGGTCACCTCGACCGTCGGGGAACGGCTCGCAGGCCTGGTCCAACGGGAGATCGTGGCCCGGACCGGGATGCGGAACTGCCAGGTGCACGCAAAAACCTGGGAACTGCTCCGGCTAACCCGGATGCCGGCCGTACGGGTCGAGATCGGCTACCTCACCTCGCCCGTCGACCTGGCCCGGCTGACCAACCCCGGGTTCCGGGACCACGTGGTCGAGGCGATGGTCGCCGCCGTACAGCGGATGTACTTCCCGGTCGAACAGGACGTGCCGACCGGCTCGATCGACGTGCGCGAGCTGCGTGCCGCGGTGGCCGCCGGAGCGCTCAAGTAGGGGCTCCGGCGCCCGCTCAGCCCGCCGTGGTGGTGGTACGCGTGGCCGGGCGGACCGGCCGGAGCAGGCTCTCCGGGCTCATCGACCCGAGCAGCTTCTCCAGGGCGTACTCGACGTCGGACTTCCAGGAGAGCGCGGTCCGCAACTCCAACCGCAGCCTCGGGTAACGGTGGTGCTGGCGTACCGTCTTGAAGCCCACGGAGAGGAAGTAGTCCGCCGGGGCGACACAGCTCCCGGCCTCGTCACCGGCCTCGCCGAACTTCGCGTCCCCGAACGCCTCGATCGCCTTGATCCCGCGTTTGGTGAGGTCACGGGCGACGCCCTGGACCAGCATCCGGCCGAGCCCACCGCCGGCGAAGGCTGCCACCACGTGCGCGGTGGTCAGCAACGCGGCATCGGCCGAGACCGGCGAGGTGGGAAACGCCATCGACCGGGGCACGTA
Source organism: Micromonospora sp. NPDC004704 (assembly GCF_053601675.1). NCBI lineage: Bacteria > Bacillati > Actinomycetota > Actinomycetes > Micromonosporales > Micromonosporaceae > Micromonospora > Micromonospora sp. NPDC004704. The sequence goes on from NZ_JBSGCD010000013.1 coordinate 138,717, forward strand.
CGCCGGTGGCGCGTACATGGCGAAGCCGGCCGGCATCCCGTCCACGTAGACGAGCTTGCCGCAGGAACCCCACTCCAGCAGGGTCTGGGAGACCCAGGCTTCCTTCTCCAGACCCGGATCACCCGCCGCGCAGGCCCGGTCGGCGGCCACCGGATCGAGTTCCCAGTAGACGCACTGCCGGCACGGGCGCGGCAGATCTTCGAGCGTATCGAGGGTGAGACTGACCAGACGTCGCGACATCGCCGTATCCCCAAAAATCCGGTCGGAGGCCTAAAGACCGCGAAAAATCGCCACAGCCGCGCCTTGCCCCCAACGATCGATCGTACGCCGTAACTTCGCGGCACGGGAGAGGTCGGGCTGAGCAGTACGACCCGGGTCGCGGGTCGGGCCGCCGACCGGTGTCCGGGATGTGGACCACGGGTCGGCTGTACGGCCGTAACGCTCGGCCGAGGATTACGATCGAATTAACGGTGCCGTGTGGCCTAGGGTTGCTCGGCACCCTGCGATCAGGGATGTCATGACCGACGATCAGTGCTGTCATGACCGAGCGCAGCGAGGGAGAGGCCATGACCGGCACGACGCTCGACGACTATACCGACCGCTATGCCCGCCGGGTCCGGGGCATGACGGCATCGGAAATCCGAGCGCTCTTCGCCGTCGCGAGCCGACCCGAGGTGGTGTCACTCGCCGGCGGTGCCCCGTACATCGCCGCCCTGCCGCTCGACGCGGTCGGTGAGATGCTCGGCCGGCTCGGCGCCGAACAGGGCACCACCACCCTCCAGTACGGCATCGGCCAGGGCATGCTCGACCTGCGCGAACGCATCTGCGAGGTGATGACGCTCTCCGGGATCGACGTCGGGTGCGGCGCATCCCCGGAGGACGTGGTGGTCACCGTCGGCGGCCAGCAGGCCCTCGACCTGGTGGCCAGGCTCTTCCTCGACCCCGGCGACGTGGTGCTCGCCGAGGGACCCACCTACGTCGGCGCCCTCGGTGTCTTCCAGGCCGCCCAGGCCCAGGTCGTGCACGTCCCGATGGACGAGGACGGGCTGATCCCCGAGGCGCTGGAACTGGCCATCGCCGAGGTCGCCCGGACCGGCCGGCGGGCGAAGTTCCTCTACACCATCCCGACGTTCCAGAACCCCACCGGTGTGACCCTGACCGACGAGCGGCGGGAGCGGGTCCTCGACATCTGCGAGCGCGCCGGGCTGCTGGTGGTCGAGGACGACCCGTACGGCCAGCTCAGCTTCGACGGGGACGCACCGGCGCCACTGCGGGCTCGACGCCGCGACGGCGTCTTCTACCTCAGCACCTTCTCCAAGACCTTCGCGCCGGGGCTGCGGGTGGGCTGGATCCTCGCCCCGCACGCCGTACGCGACAAGCTGGTGATCGCCAGCGAGGCACAGATCCTCTGCCCGAGCGCGTTCGCCCAGTCCGCGGTCACCAGCTACCTGAGCACCATGCCGTGGCGCGAGCAGCTCAAGACGTACCGGGAGGTCTACCGGGAACGCCGCGACGCGATGCTCGACGCCCTCGGGGACCTGATGCCCGCCGGTACCACGTGGACCGAACCGGGCGGCGGACTGTTCGTCTGGGCCACACTCCCCGACGGCCTGGACTCCAAGGCGATGATGCCGAGGGCGATCGCCGCCCGGGTGGCGTACGTGCCGGGCACCGGTTTCTACGCCGACGGGACCGGCACCGGTCACATGCGACTCAACTTCTCCTTCCCGCCCCCGGAGCGGATCCGCGAGGGTGTGCGCCGGCTGGCCAGCGTGATGGAGCAGGAGATGGCGATGCGGCAGGTGTTCGGCACGGTCAGCCGGCCGGTGAACGGCCGTCGTGGGCAGGCCGGCGCGGACGCACCAGGTCCCGACTTGGCATGATCTCGGCATGAGTACGCCGCCTGCCGACTCCGGTCCCCCCACGAACGAACCACTGTTCCCCACCGCGCACGCCATCACCGACATGCGCGTACTGGTGCTGGCCGGCGGTCTGTCGTACGAACGCGACGTGTCGTTGCGCTCCGGACGCCGGGTGCTGGACGCGCTGCGCAGCATCGGGGTGGAGGTGGAACTCCGCGACGCCGACGTGGCTCTGCTGCCCGCGTTACAGGTCGACCCGCCGGACGCGGTGGTGATCGCACTGCACGGGGCAACCGGCGAGGACGGTTCCCTGCGCGGCGTGCTCGACCTCTGCGACGTGCCGTACGTCGGTTGTGACGCCCGCTCCTCCCGGCTCGCCTGGGACAAGCCGTCCGCCAAGGCGGTGCTGCGGGAGGCAGGCATCCCCACGCCGGACTGGGTGGCGCTGCCGCACGACCGCTTCTCCGAACTCGGTGCGGTCGCGGTCCTGGACCGGATCGCCGACCGGCTGGGACTGCCCCTGATGGTCAAGCCGGCGCAGGGCGGATCGGGCCTGGGCGCCGCCGTGGTCCGGGACGCCGCGGCGCTACCGGCCGCGATGGTCGGCTGTTTCGCGTACGACTCGACCGCGCTGGTCGAGCGCTACGTGCCCGGCATGGACGTGGCGGTCTCGATCGTCGACCTGGGCGACGGTCCCCGCGCACTGCCCGCCGTCGAGATCGTCCCCCGCAACGGCGTGTACGACTACGCGGCCCGCTACACGGCCGGACTGACCACCTGGCACGCACCGGCCCGCCTGGCACCCGTGGTGGCCGCCGAGGTCGCCGACACCGCCCTGGCCGCGCACACGGCGCTCGGCCTGCGTGACCTCTCCCGGGTCGACCTCATCGTCGACGAGGCCGGACGCCCGCACGTGCTGGAGGTCAACGTCTCGCCGGGGATGACCGAAACCTCGCTGCTGCCACTCGCGGTGCAGGCCGCCGGACTCGATTTCGGCAAACTGCTCGGCTCGCTCGTCGCCCGCGCGGTCGGCCGACGGCGCTAGCGGCGGGCTCCGCACCGACGTCGACCGCCCGCATCGGTCCCGCCCGGCCCTGCCCTGTTTCGTTCCCGTCCGGTGCTGTTCCTGCTCCGGTGCTGTTCCTGCTCCGGTGCTGTATCTGCTCCCGCGCTGTCCTGCTAACGCCCAGTCCGGTCCACGGGTTACCCCGCGCGACCTGGCGACCAGGCGGCACCGGGTGCCCGGTGCCCGACCCGATCCCCGAGGTCTCGCGGATGGCTGGTCACCCGGCTGACCGATCAACCGGCCGTTCGGTCTGATCCTGCTGTTCCGTCCTGCCGTCCTGCTCGGTCTCGTCGTCCTGTTCCGTCCCGGTGGCCTGCCCGGTCTTGCCGGTCTGCTCCGGTGGGGCCTCGGCGTACGCGACCAGGGAGCCGTCCGTCACCGATCGGTCCGCCGGACCGTTGTCCGAGGTAGCTCCATCCGGCGCGGTGCCGGTCGGGGCATCACCTTCGACATCGCCGCTCGAGCTTGCCGGCTCCAGCTCGACGTCTTCCAATCCCAGGCTGGCTGCCGCCTGCTGGGTCAGATTCGACGGCGCCTGCCATTGGATTCGTGGTGGCGCCGCCAGCGGTCGCCCGCCGAACTCGGCCAACCAAGCCGCGACGTGGGCGAGGTTCTCCCGCCAGGTCGACTCCGGGATCGCCGGCAGGATGGCGTCCCACAGCGACAGGAAGGTACCGCGCAACTGCAGCCGGCCGTACGGCCTCGCCAGGAACCACATGTGCAGGTGAGCCGAGCCATCGCCCCACCGGTTGACGTGTACCCGGGCGACGCCGTCGAGGGATCGAATGGCTCGCTCCAGGCGCACGGTCATCACACCGAGCTCCGCTGCGAGCAGGTTGGGTAGGTCACCCAGGTCGAGATGCGACCGGGATTCGAGAATGAGCACCATCGGCAGCCCGGTCGGGCGGTCCATGGCACGTACCCGCCAACGCTCACTCACCCAGATGTAGGCGTCATCCGGGGCGTTGCAGGAGAGGCATTCGGCCGAACCTTCGCCCTTGCGAGCCGGCTCGACGTCGACCGGGTCGTCGAGATGCTTGACGCGGAGGTCGCCTTCGAAGGGAAACGAGGGCCACTTGGCGAAGTCTGGTACGGAAAGAGGGGTGTGGGACACGACGCTGACCCTAACCGAGTTACAGACGACTGTCCCTCCCCATCTCGGCCCCCGCCCGGTACGCAGAGCGGGCTGACCACCGGCCCTGGTCCGGCGTGACTCGGTACGCCCCGAGCGGCTGGTCAGCACCGCTCGGGAACAGGACCCAACAGGGCCCGGAGCCGGGTCGAAGTCGCCGATCGGGCCCGGCAACCCCTCGGTACCGGTGCCCCGAGGGCCTGGTTTTCGGTCCGTCATCCACAGGGCTACACCCCGTTTCACGCGCGGTTTCACGTGAAACGGGGTGGGGCTGTGGACAAACCCTGTGGATTACTTCGGACGCTCGGTCGATCGGCACGCGCGACGCTCCCGTCGCCCGGTTTCCACCCGTCGCCACGGCCGCGATCCAGCCCCTCCTCGCCCTATGAACAACCTCGGCGGGCCAGTGAAATCTCCCCTGGTCGGCGTCCCGACTCAACCACCGGCCGTCGATCCCCGGAGGACCGCGCCGTCACCGCTCATGCCGTCCGGCCGTCTTCCCGTGCTCGCGTTGTGGCGTTGTGGCGTCGCCAGGGTCTAGCCATCCCGTTGGAAGGGGGTGGCGGGCGCCTCGGCCTGGCTCGCTGGACATGACACGGCCGGCCACCCGGAGTTGCACTGCGCCGTGGCGGGGACAGTTCCGGACGCGCTGCCCTGTTCTGGCTTGTGCTGTTCCGTTCAGCTCTCCCACCCGTCTCGACCTGTTCCGTCCGGCGAAGGTCGGCGGCTGGAGGTCGAGGATCGGGCGACTGACGGCGCGCGCGGCGACGGGCGCGCCTTCCTCGTACTGATCTACGTCTGGCGCCATGGACGCCTCAAGCCAGACGTGTTGCCCCGGTCGCCGGCCAGGGTCTCGCCCCGAACTCAACCTGCCGGCACGAGGACGGCTACGCCGCAGCCCCGGTCCGTGGCCCCTCGCGCCAGCCCCTCGGCGGTCACCATGGTCACCACCCCTGTCGCCCGTCACGCCACACACCCCCCTCATCCTGCCCAGCACCTGCGTCCTGGGGCGAGGCGTGGCGCGGGTGCCGATGGCCGTACCGCCCGACGGCCCGACCGCGCGGGACACCACGGAGTCTCCGGTCGTACTGAAGTCAGACCAGGTGTGCACATCCACAGCGGCCGAACCGGCGGCGGGGACCAAGTCGCGCGCGGCGGCCCTTGCCGCATGGCGTCGACCACGGCACGGCGTCGCGTCACTGGCGCTCGTCGCGGCCCCGGCGGGGAGTGCCACTCCAACCACGCGTATCGGCATCCGGCGTGTGCGGCGTCCCCCGGTGGTGAGCGATGCCGGAAGACTCGGGACTGTGTCTCGGCATCGCAGCGCCATCGGAGACTGGTCGGGTCGCTCACCGACCGGCGGAATCACCGTCATGACCCCGCACGGATCGCAGGCCGGAACTCCAGGGCCACGCCCAGCCCCCGAACCGGCCGACGTTGCAGGACGATCCCACTCGCCGGGCTCGGCGTCGCCGCACGGTTTCACGTGAAACAGACCTGGCGTGAAACCGGCCCGGCATGGCGCAGGCCCCGCGTGGAACGGGCCCCGCGTGGAACGGGGCTCGCTGTGGAGCGTCGGCACCCACTGACGGCAACGCCTTCCGTAGGACGGACGAGCCGCCCTGGCCATCCGTCCACGGGCCGAACCGGAGAAGCAGCACCTCCGTGGTCGGGCAGGACGACACCTCCAAGCGGGGCCGAGGCAACACCACCGGTGGCCGGGTAAGCGGGCGGCGTACCCGGAGAAACGGCGATGGCCGCGGCACCGCCGGAATCGGCGGGCGCGGCCATCTGACCAGCTCGGGATTGGTCAGCCGGCGGCGTCCTGTTCCTCCATGCCGATGATGCCCACGATGCGTTCCAGGTCGTCGACCGAGGCGAACTCGATCGTGATTTTGCCCTTGCTCCGGCCGATGTCCACCTTGACCCGGGTGTCGAAGCGATCGGACAGCCGGTCGGCGAGATCGGTCAGCGCCGGGGCGTGCGGCTTGGCCCGCCGAGTCGCGGGGGTGCTCTTTGTCGCCGCCCCCTCGGAGATGGCCAACTGCACGAGCTCTTCGGTCGTACGTACCGAGAGCCCCTCGGCAACCACCCGAAGCGCGAGTGCCTCCTGCGCTTCCGACTCGTCGAGACCCAGGAGGGCGCGGGCGTGACCGGCGGACAGGACGCCTGCGGCCACCCGCCGCTGCACCTGTGCCGGGAGGTTCAGCAGCCGGATCGTGTTGGAGATCTGCGGCCGGCTGCGGCCAATCCGGCGGGCGAGTTCCTCGTGCGTGGCCCCGAACTCCTCCAGCAACTGCTGGTACGCGGCCGCCTCTTCCAACGGGTTCAGGTTTGCACGGTGGATGTTCTCCAGCAGCGCGTCCCGCAGCATCGCGTCGTCGCGGGTGTCCCGGACGATCGCCGGGATGACCTCCCGGCCGACCGCCTGCGCTGCCCGCCACCGCCGCTCGCCCATGACGAGCTCGTACTGCTCGCCGTCGAGGCGCCGTACGACGATCGGCTGAAGGAAGCCGACCTCCTGGATCGAGGTCTTGAGTTCCTCCAGTGCCTCCTCGTCGAAGACCTGCCGGGGCTGCTTCGGGTTGGGCACGATCGAGCCGACCGGGATCTCCGCGAAGTGCGCCCCCGGTACGGGCGCCAACTCGGGTCCGGAGCCGTTCGCTCGTTCCGGCTCGAACGGTTCGGGCGCGTCGGCGAATTCCCTCTCGTCGGGAACCTGGTCGGCGGCCTCTATCCGGTTCGGGACGTCATCGGCCGTCGCCACCCCGGACGCCGGTAGCGGGGAGGTGGGAATCAACGCCCCAAGACCCCGACCGAGCCCGCCCCGCGGACGGTTCTTCATGCCACGCCTCCCACCGAATCAACCGACCTAAGCATTCCGGCCGACGGGGTCTTTGACCCCCCGCTCCGCAATCTCCTGAGCCGCCTCGAAGTAACTCGTCGCGCCCCGCGAACCGGGATCGTAGGTCATCACCGACTGACCGTAACTAGGAGCCTCCGACACCCGGACGTTGCGTGGGATGACCGCCTGGAGGACCTTGTCGCCGAAGTGGTTGCGGACATCCTGCTCCACGGCGTCCGCCAGTCGGGTACGCCGGTCGTACATGGTGAGCAGGATGGTCGAGACGTCGAGGGTGGGGTTCAGGTGCTGCTTCACCAGGTTGATGTTGTTGATCAGCTGGTTGAGCCCCTCCAGCGCGTAGTACTCGCACTGGATCGGGATCAGCACCTCCTGGGCGGCGACCAGGGCGTTGACCGTCAGCAGGCCGAGCGAGGGCGGGCAGTCGATGAACACGTAGTCGAACTGACCGGGGTAGGCGTTGATGGCCCGGCCCAGCCGCGACTCACGGGCCACCACGGAGACCAGCTCGATCTCGGCGCCGGCAAGGTCGATCGTCGCCGGTACGCACCAGAGGTTCGGAATGCCCTCGACCGCCTGGGCCACCTCCGCCAGGGGCACGTTCTCGATCAGGCAGTCATACACATCCGGGATGCCGGCGTGATGCGGAACGTTGAGGCCGGTCGAGGCATTGCCCTGCGGGTCGAGGTCCACCACCAGCACCCGGTTACCGTGCAGCGCCAGCGCTACAGCCAGGTTGACCGTGGTTGTGGTCTTGCCGACGCCGCCCTTCTGGTTCGCGACACACATGATCCGCGTCCGGGTGGGGCGGGGCATGCTCACCTCGCCACTCGGGTTCAGGATTTGCACGGCGCGCATTGCCTCCATAGCCAACGGGGGATCATCCTCTTCCCGAGACGAAGTTTCACGTGAAACGTACGCGTCCCTACCCGGATCTTCCGGGAAGGGTCCGGTGACGGGCGAGTGCGTGTCTGGCGGGTCGACCCCCGCCGGCTCCGACTGAACGGGCGCGCCGGCATTGGGCTGCACCACGGGACCACCCACTCCCGACGACTGGTACGACGAACCGGCCGACGCCGGTACGGGTTGCTCCGGTACGGCGGGCCCCTGCTGGAGCGCTCCGCCCCGCTCGGCCGCCGGCCCGTCGGGCTGCTGGCGCTCTGCCATCAGCCGCCCGGGCACCGATGCTTCTGCCGCCGCGGTTCCGGTCTCGAAGTGAACGGTCACCCGGTCGATCCGTGGTTCCGTGGGGCCGTACTCCTCTACTGGGCTCGTCGCCGGGTCGGCCCCGTGCGGTGACCGGGCTCGACTTCCGGCCGACCAGCCCTCGTACTCGGTTTCACGTGAAACATCAGGGCCATCGGATTGATAGCGCCGGGCTTCGGTTATCCCTTGATCGTCATACCTACCGTTGTCATGCACCGTGTCATCCCTGCCAGCTTCGGACGGGTCGGCACCGCCAGCGCCCACGAACTTCGCGCTTTCGGGTTGTAGCCTACGGCCCGGCGAGAAACGGCAGGGGCCCACAGGGCCGCCGGCCGCCGCCCGGTCCACACTATCGACGCGCGGCCAGCCTACGGCCGATGGGCCGGGGAGACCATGGCTGGCAACAAGGTCCACCGCCGAGGTCATCAGAAACACCCCTCCGACCGAGGCAACCAAGGCAGGAACAACGATCGGCTTACGCGTTCCGATCGGTCTGCCCCGGCGGTTCGGTCACCGGGACCCCGAAGTTCGTCCCGGCGAGCTTTTCAGCTCGCCGACCCGGGCCCTTGACGCGGTGATTCACGCCGTCGCCCCCTTTCTGACTCCGGTCGGGCTTGACCGTGTGGCCCGCCGACCACTGGGGCACCGCCCCTCCAGACAGGAGGGTGCCGGGCCAGGTGCGGCCGGACCTCGTCGACGGCGACCCGGACCCGGACCCACCCCAGGCTCGCCATCGCAGCAGCAGGCCACCCGTCCGTCGAGGCCGTCGGGCTCCGGACGGTCCGGGTCGGCCAACGCCGGCCGATCAGTAGCGCGGCACAGCGAATGTCGCAGGCCGGACCCAGGTTCACGAGCATCGGTCAAGCCCGACGCCACCGCCGCGCGGCTGGAGGCCGGCACCGCCGACATCGTCCAGGAGTCGACCCAGGGTCAGCAGAAACGGTGAAGCCCGGCTCTGGGTCGACAAGAACCAGAGCCGGGCTTCACGGGTACGGAAGGACGGGGTCAGCGGCCCCGAGCCCGGCCACCGCCACCACGCCGGCCAGACTCCGCTCTGGCGGCTGCACGGCGCTTGGCCAGAGCGTCGCGCAGCGCCGGGCCGACCAGACGCTCACGCACGATCTCCACCACGGTCGTCGGCGGGTCGACCAGCCCCACTCCGCAGTGCCGAACCTGGGGGGCCGCACCACCGAGCCGGGCGACGGCCTTCCCGTACTCGGCGACCTCGTCGGCCGCCGAGGATCCCTTCAGGGCGAGGACCCGGCCGCCCAGGGTGGTCAGCGGAAGACACCACCCGGCGAGCCGGTCGAGCGGTGCCACCGCTCGTGCGGTGACGATGTCGGCCGGGACACCGGCGGGTCCACCGCCGGCCAGCTCCTCGGCACGCGCGCGAAGGACCGTCACCGACGAGTCAAGGCCGAGGGCGGTCACCGCCTCGGTCAGGAAGGCGGTCCGCCGGGCCAGCGGTTCGACGAGTACGACCGACAGGTCCGGTCGTGCGATCGCGAGCACGATGCCGGGCAGACCGGCACCCGAGCCGACGTCCAGCACGGAGGATCCGGTCGGGATGAGTTCGGCGACCGCCGCGCAGTTGAGCAGGTGCCGGTCCCAGATCCGAGGTGCCTCGCGTGGGCCGATCAGGCCGCGGAGCACCCCGTCGGTGGCCAGCAGTTCCGCGTACGCGGTCGCCAGGTCGAGGCGGTCGCCGAAGAGCGTACGAGCGGCGTCGGCCAGGTCGTCCGGTAGCGACACGTCCGGCGGACCGGGTTCACCGGCCGCCGGTGCTGTGGACGGGTTCGAAGCGGCGGGGAGGCCGGCAGGGTCCAAGCCGTCCGGGGCGGTGGACGAAGACGGCCCGGGCGGTGTGTCACCACCCGGGCCGGCGGCGGCGTGAGCCGCAGGGTCGTACGTCATCACCCGGTCAGGCAACCGGACGGACAACGATGCGACGGCTGGGCTCGACGCCCTCCGACTCACTCTCGACACCGCTGATCGCGTTCACCACGTCGTGTACGCACTTGCGCTCGAACGCGGACATCGGTTCGAGGCGTACCGGCTCGCCGTGTTCCTTGACCTTCTCCACCGCGTTCTTCGCCACCGCGGCGAGTTCCTTGCGCCGGGTGGCGCGGTAGCCACCGACGTCGAGCAGGAGCCGGCTCGGCGTACCGGTCTGGCGGAAGACCGCGAGCCGGGTCAGCTCCTGGAGCGCCTCCAGCGTGGCGCCGCGCTGGCCGACCAGTGGTTGCAGCCGGCCTCCCACCACCTCGACGACCGGGCGACCGGCCGACACCAGCTCGTCGATGTCACCGTCGTAGTCGAGGATGTCCAGCAGGCCCTCGACGTAGTCCGCGGCGATCTCGCTCTGCCGGAACAGGTCGGCGTCGGTGGTCGCGGGCTTGGCGGCGGCCTCGGCACGCACCTCGGTACCGCCCTCAGCGGTTTCCTCGTCGGTGTCGTCGTCGTCATCGGACTCGACCGTGATCGGGTCCGTCTCCTCTTCGAGGGTCTGCTGCTCGGCGCGCGGAATGCTGGTGTCGGTCACGGTCTCATCTCCGTACTCGCTCGGCCGGACCTGTACGGTCCGCTGATTCCCGGGCCCGGCGGGAGGTCGCCGAGTGCCACGGGCACGTCTTCTCGGGCAGTTTCGCCCGCTACCGCGACGGCGCGCGGCGGAATCCGGTTGTCCGGCGCCGGGCGCGCTGGCGGCTGCCTGGACTCCGGATTCCTGGGGGCTGCCGGCGGGGTGGGTACCGCCGGCAGCCCGATGACTCAGCCCTGACGCTTGGCCGGGCGACCCTTCTTCGGGTTGACCGGCTTGGCGCCCGGCTTGGGGGCGAGCGCCTTGGTGTCGACGGCGGGCTTCGCTTCCGGCTGGGCACCGTTGGCCTTGGTACGGCCGAAGAGACCGCTCGGCTTGGCCGCGGGTGCCGCCTTGCTGCCGGTCCCCGGACGGTTGCCGGTGCCCGGACGGTTACCGGTCCCGGCGTTACGCGAGCCGGAGCCGGGCAGGCCGGGCAGGCTCGCGGTGGGCGGCGGCGGGTACTTCCGCAGCACCCACTGCTGCTGGCCGAGGGTGAAGAGGTTGTTGGTCACCCAGTAGATGATCACGCCGATCGGGAAGATCGCGCCGGAGATGAGCAGCGAGGCCGGGATGCCGTAGAGCATCAACCGCTGGATCATCCGCTGCTGCGGGTCCTGGGCCCAGCCGGTCTTGAGGATCATCTGACGGCTGGTCAGGTAGGTGGTCGCGATCATGATGAGCACCAGGATGCCCGCCATGATCTTCACGGTGGTCGGGTTCGCGCCGAGGGCGCTCATCTCAGCCGCGGTCGAGCCGAACCGGCCGGAGATCGGGGCGGTGAACAGCTTCGCGTTGGACGCGCTGTTGAACTGGTCCAGGCTCCAGCCGTAGATCGTCGGCTGCGGGTTGTCCGGGTTGAGCCGGCGGAGCACGTGGAAGAGGCCGAGGAAGACCGGGATCTGCAGGAACATCGGAAGGCAACCCATGAGCGGGTTGGCCTTCTCCTTCCGGTACAGCTCCATCGTTTCCTTCTGGAGCGTCTCCCGGTCACCCTTGTGCTTCTCCTGCAGCGCCTTGATCTGGGGCGCGAGGGCTTGCATCGCCCGCTGCGACTTGATCTGCTTGACGAAGACCGGGAAGAGGATCACCCGGACGGTGATCACCAGGAAGATGATCGAGAGGATCCAGGCCCAGTTCGTACCGAGGGCCGCTGTCGCCGGTACCCCGATGGTGTCCCACGCGGAGTGCCAGATCAGCAGGATCCACGAGATCGCCCAGTAGATCCAGTCGAGACTCAATTCGGGGCTCCAGTCACATCGGCATGTCGGCGGCCGCCCGGCTCCGGCACCGGGTCATATCCACCAGGGTGGAAAGGGTGGCAGCGCGACAGCCGCCAGACCGCGAGGCCGGATCCCCGGAGGGCACCGTGCCGCGTCACCGCCTCAAGGGCGTACGCGCTGCACGACGGGTAGAACCGACAGCGGGCCGGCAGCGCCGGGCTTATCCAACGACGGTACGCGACGATGGCTCCTGCCAGCACACGGGCACCGAGTGTGCTGGCTCGGGACCTCCCGGTCACCCCGCTCATTCGGGTCGCCGCCCCGAGCGTCGGGGCCGCCGGGCGGCGGCGAGAGCCGCGTCCAGGTCGGCTGCGAGCCGGTCGTACGTGAGGTCGGCGGCGCCGGGCAGCGCTCGTACGACGAGGGTTGTCCCAGCCGGGAGCGTGGTCAACCGCTCCCGCACCAGGTGCCGCAACCGGCGGCGGACGCTGTTGCGGACGACCGCCCCGCCGACGGCCTTGGAGACGACAAAACCGGCGCGGGCCGGCGCGGAGTCCTGCTCCGTGCCGGCCGGACGCACCGGCTCTGGCGTTGCTGTTTCGGGCCCGACGGACGGCGAAGCGGACGGCAGGTCGAGGTGGACCACGACGGCGCCCCTACCGGCACGCCGTCCGCCGCGGACCGCAACGGCGAACTCGCCGCTACGCCGCAGTCGCTGCGCGGCCGCCAGCACGACGTCTACATCCCCGGGGCCGGGCCGATCGGCCCTCAGGCCGACAGGCGGTCACGGCCCTTGGCGCGACGGGTCGAAAGGATGGCGCGGCCGGCGCGGGTACGCATGCGCAGCCGGAAGCCGTGGGTCTTCGCGCGCCGGCGGTTGTTCGGCTGGTAGGTGCGCTTGCTCACGTCAGGCTCTCCGTCTTCGTACGAGCCCCGGTCGGTCGACTACGGGGTCGGATGGTGGTCCGCCGTCGACCACCGAGCGGGTGGCCTACGGGCGATGCTGCCCGGTGGTGCACGGACCGGCGAGGCGCGGGGTGGCGACCGCGGACAGCAAGCACCCATCACCCTAGCAGAGGGCGAGAGAGCAGCCGCTAAAGCCTACGCACGGGCGCAATGACCGTCAAACACCCCGGAGGCCGTGCCAAAAAATCAGCCAGGATCGGACGACCGGGTCGTAAGCGGTAGTTTTCCCCGATGTTCGGCCTACCCGCACCGGTCCGACGGTTGAAGCGTTGTGGAGAACGCTGTTAGCGTGCCCGTTTGCCGGTGAGCGTCAGGGGGCTCGGTGCCGCCGCCGTGCAAAACTGGACAAGCTAGTCGATCGTTCGACAGGTGAACCCGCGTCAGCGCTGATTCAGCCGGGGGCAGGTAGGACACAGGTCCGGCGGGGAGCCACAATCAGTCGATACACAGGTTGTGGATAACTTGTGGACGACGGTTCGGTCAACCGCAGGGCATGCCAGGTCGTGCCTGTTCGAGAGCGGTAGCAGGCCCGGAACGGTCGACTGGCAGGACACCAGCGGCGGCCGGGAACGCAGAGGCGATGGGGGTGGCGCGACGGTGGCCGACACGATCGACCTTGCCGCGGTGTGGCTGGCCGCAACCGATGATCTTGCCGATGAAATTATCTCGGCGCAACAGCGCGCGTACCTCCGACTCACCCGCCTGCGCGCCATCGTCGAGGACACGGCACTGCTCTCGGTCCCGGACGCGTTCACCCGCGACGTCATCGAGTCCCGGCTCCGCCCGGCGATCACCGACGCTCTCTCCCGGCACCTAGGTCGGGCCATCCAGGTCGCGGTCACGGTCCGCCCCCCGGAGGACGGCCAGGGACGACCGACCGGAACGCTGTACGGCAGCGGCACCCCGAACCCGGCCCCGAGCGGCTACGCCCCGGCCCCCGGCCCGAGTGCCTACGGTCCGCCACCGGAGGGGCCACGGGACAGTGCGCCCACCGGTCCGGTCGAACGCGTACCCACCGGCTCCGCCCAGTACCCCGCCGCACCGGTCGAGCCACCCCGGATGGGCCTGATCCCGAGCAGCCGCGACGGGGGTCAGGACACCCTCTTCGGCCCCGGCTACCCGGACCACTCGGGTTATCCCGAGCAGCAGTACCCCGACCAGGCGTACCCGGACGGCTCCTACGCCGACCACGGCCGGCCGCCGGCGCCGCTGCAGGAGCGGCGCAACCTGGACGACCGTGGTGTGGAGCGGGGACCGGGTGGTCCGCACGCCCTCGACCCCCGACAGGTGGAGCACCGCTACCGGGACGACTCGATCGGCGGGCACGGCGATCCGGGGCCCCGCGGTCTGGCTCGCGACAACGGCACGGACAGCGGCCCCGGCCGAGGCGGTTCCCCGATGGACCACCGGACCGGTGGCCGGGACGACCGCCGGCTCGGCGGCGGCATGGACAGCGGGAGCAGCGGGGGAAACCGGCTGAACCCGAAGTACATGTTCGAAACCTTCGTCATCGGCTCGTCCAACCGGTTCGCCCACGCCGCCTCCGTCGCGGTCGCCGAGTCGCCGGCCAAGGCGTACAACCCGCTCTTCATCTACGGCAGCTCCGGGCTGGGCAAGACCCACCTGTTGCACGCCATCGGGCACTACGCCACGACGCTGGGCAACGCCCGCTCGGTGCGGTACGTCTCCACCGAAGAGTTCACCAACGACTTCATCAACTCGCTGCGCGACGACAAGACCAGTGCGTTCCAGCGCCGCTACCGCGACGTCGACATCCTCCTGATCGACGACATCCAGTTCCTGGAGAACCGCGAGCGGACCCAGGAGGAGTTCTTCCACACCTTCAACACCCTGCACAACGCGAACAAGCAGATCGTGATCAGCTCCGACCGCTCGCCCCGGGACCTGGCGACGCTGGAGGACCGGATGCGTACCCGGTTCGAGTGGGGCCTGCTGGCCGACATCCAGCCGCCGGACCTGGAAACCCGGATCGCGATCCTGCAGAAGAAGGCCGCCCAGGAGCGCATGTACGCCCCGCCGGACGTACTGGAGTTCATCGCGTCGCGGGTCTCGAACTCGATCCGGGAGTTGGAGGGCGCCCTGATCCGGGTGACCGCGTTCGCCAGTCTGACCCGGGCCACGGTCGAGCTGTCGCTGGCCGAGGAGGTCCTGCGGGACTTCATCCCGGACGGCTCCGGCCCGGAGATCAACGCCGACCAGATCATGGTCTCCACCGCCGACTACTTCGGGGTGAGCCTGGAGGACCTGCGCGGTCAGTCCCGGTCCAGGGTGCTGGTCAACGCCCGCCAGGTGGCCATGTATCTGTGCCGCGAGCTGACCGAGCTGTCGCTGCCCCGGATCGGTCAGGCGTTCGGTGGTCGGGACCACACCACGGTGATGCACGCCGACCGCAAGATCCGCCAGCAGATGGCCGAGCGGCGTTCGCTCTACAACCAGATCGCCGAGCTGACGAACCGGATCAAGCAGAACACCTGAAGCGGGTCCCGCCGACTCCGGACCCGCAACGGGCGCCGGGCTTCCCACGCCGTGACCGACCCCGCCGATAGCTAACGGATACGTCGGCGCTCGCCCGCGTACGCCCCCCACGCGCTCTGCCACTGCTCTGGGGAGACCCCGAGGGCTGTGCCATGGCACCGATCCGACCGAGGCCGCCCGCCCGTGCCGGGACCGGTTGGGTCATCCGGCCGGGTGATGTCGTCCGCCGATCGGGTGAGATCCAGTAGCCCCACCGGTCCCGTCGGAGGCGCTTGCACGGATCCCGCTCGGCCCGGATGCGCCGCCGCCCGTTGATTTCCGACCCTCGGCGACGAAGGACGGCCTCCTCGGCGGGCCCGGGGACGGCGGTCGGCGGTGGACGGGCGGAAGTTGTCCACACCTTGTTATCCACCGTCGGTGGACAACCGGTAGTGCCGATCTACCTGGCTATCCACAACCTGTGGACAACTTCTGGGGAAACCGCTGTGGACAGACACGCTCCGTAGTCGAGTTATCCACGGACGCCGGCTCGCTGTGGACCGGCTGTTGAAGGTTCTGGGGACAACGATGATCGATGGGGATTCGACTGTCCCCAGGCTTGGGGAGAAACCCGGTGGAGAACCGGTGGACAACCGGTGGACAACCGTGGACAACTGCGGGCCGGCGACCGGCTGTGGATCGCGAGCCGGGTTTTACCCCAGGTTTTCCCCAGCAAACCCACCGGTGGATAATCCTCTGGCCAGGCCAAACGCCGCTCATCCACAGTTTGCACAACACCGATGAAGACGATGAGTTTTATCTCTAAGACAACAAAAACCAATCATCACCGTTGGGCATTCTGTGGATTCAGCTGATCGACCCCACCAGAGCCCGGCACCGGGTGCCGAAACACCGGGGTCGGGCGCACAGCCGATGCCATCGCCACCTAAGGTGCGATGGGGATCCGCACGGTTGGCCGGGCGGGCAGGCACCACCCGGCATGAGACAGTGGTCGCTGACGTCGACGCGGAGGCAATGGCATGAAGTTCCGAGTGGAGCGCGACGCGCTCGCCGACGCCGTGGCCTGGACGGCCAAGAGTCTGCCGAGCCGGCCATCGGTCCCGGTGCTCGCCGGTGTGATGCTGCGGGTCGCCGAGGGCAGCCTGCACGTGTCCGGCTTCGACTACGAGGTCTCGAGCCAGGTGACGGTGGACGTACAGGCCGACGCGGACGGCGCGGCGCTCGTCTCCGGCCGGCTGCTCGCCGAGATCACCAAGGCGCTGCCGGCCAAGCCGGTGGACATCGCCGCGGTCGGCTCGCACCTGGAGCTGGTCTGCGGCAGCGCCCGGTTCACCCTTCCGACCATGCCGGTCGAGGACTACCCCACGCTGCCGGAGATGCCCGCCAGCGCCGGCACCATCGACGCCGCCGCGTTCGCCTCGGCGGTCAGCCAGGTCGCGATCGCCGCCGGGCGCGACGAGACGCTGCCGATGATGACCGGGGTACGGATCGAGCTGAACGGCAGCACGCTGGCGATGCTCGCGACCGACCGGTACCGGCTCGCCCTGCGGGAGATGCAGTGGCAGCCGGACGACCCGGAGATCAGCCTCAACGCGCTGGTGCCGGCGAAGACCCTGCACGACACGGCGAAGACGCTCGGCCCGACCGGTGGCCAGGTGGTCATGGCACTGGCCCAGGGCGCGGCCGGCGAGGGAATGATCGGCTTTGCCGGTGGCACCCGGCGTACCACCAGCCGGCTGCTGGACGGCGCCAACTACCCGCCGGTCCGGTCGCTCTTCCCGAGCAGCCACAACGCCGAGGCGCGGGTCGCGGTCAGTGGGCTGATCGAGGTCGTCAAGCGGGTCTCGCTGGTCGCCGAGCGGACCACCCCGGTGCTGCTGAGCTTCAGCTCGGACGGCCTGGTGGTCGAGGCCGGCGGCACCGAGGACGCGCGGGCGAGCGAGGCGATGGAGGCGACCTTCACCGGTGAGCCGTTGACCATCGGCTTCAATCCCGGCTACCTGATCGACGGGCTGCAGAACCTGGGCGCCGCGACGGCGGTCTTCTCGTTCGTCGACGCCTTCAAGCCCGCGGTGATCTCCCCCTCCGGGGAGGACGGGGAAGTCATTCCCGGCTATCGCTATTTGATCATGCCGATCCGGGTCACCCGCTGACCCGAATCGGTAGAACGTAACTCATAAGGGGACACGGAAATGCAAATCGGCCTGGTAGGTCTCGGTCGGATGGGCGGCAACATGCGCGAACGGTTGCGCGCCGCTGGACACGAGGTGGTCGGTTTCGACCGTGACCCCGCGGTCACCGACGTTGCCGGTCTCGCCGAGCTGGTCGAGAAGCTGGCCGCCCCCCGGGTGGTCTGGGTGATGGTTCCGGCCGCGGTGACCGAGGCGACCATCGACGAACTGTCCGGGGTCCTGGCGTCGGGCGACATCGTGATCGACGGCGGCAACTCCCGGTTCAGTGACGACGCCCCCCGGGCGGAGAAGCTGGACCGCTTCGGCATCGGGTACGTCGACGTCGGCGTCTCGGGTGGCGTGTGGGGCCGGCAGAACGGCTACGGACTGATGGTCGGCGGCTCCCAGGAGCACGTCGACCGGCTGATGCCGATCTTCGAGGCGCTCAAGCCCGCCGGTGAGTTCGGTTTCGTGCACGCCGGCCCGGTCGGCGCCGGGCACTACGCCAAGATGGTGCACAACGGCATCGAGTACGGCCTGATGCACGCGTACGCCGAGGGCTACGAGCTGATGTCCGCCTCCGAGCTGGTGACCAACGTTCCCGGCGTGATCAAGTCCTGGCGCGAGGGCACGGTGGTCCGCTCCTGGCTGCTCGACCTGCTCGACCGGGCCCTCGACGAGGACCCGGAGCTGGCCAACCTGCGCGGCTACGCGGAGGACACCGGCGAGGGCCGGTGGACGGTCGAGGAGGCGATCCGCCTCGCGGTGCCGATGAACGTGATCGCCGCATCGCTCTTCGCCCGGTTCGTGTCCCGCCAGGACGACTCGCCCGCGATCAAGGCGGTGGCCGCGCTGCGCAACCAGTTCGGCGGCCACGCCATCCACAAGAACTAGCGCCCGGTGTACGTCCGCCGGCTCGAACTGGTCGACTTCCGCTCGTACCAGCGGGTCGAGCTGGACCTCGAGCCGGGCGGGAACGTCTTCGTCGGCCCCAACGGGGTGGGCAAGACGAACCTCGTCGAGGCACTCGGCTACGTGGCGACCCTGTCCAGTCACCGGGTCGCCACCGACGCCCCGCTGGTACGGGTCGGCGCGAGCGCCGCGGTGCTGCGGTGCGCGATCGTGCACGACGGCCGGGAGCTGCTGGTCGAACTGGAGATCGTGCCGGGCAAGGCCAACCGGGCCCGGCTGGGTCGGTCACCGGTCCGGCGGGCCCGGGACGTACTCGGCGCGCTGCGGCTGGTGCTCTTCGCTCCGGAGGACCTGGAGCTGATCCGGGGCGATCCGGCTGAACGGCGGCGCTACCTGGACGACCTCCTGGTCACCCGGCAGCCGCGCTACGCGGGGGTCCGGGCCGACTACGAGCGGGTGGTCAAGCAGCGCAACGCGCTGTTGCGGACGTCGTACCTGGCCCGCAAGACCGGGGGTTCGCGGGGCGGCGACCTCTCCACCCTCGACGTGTGGGACGCCCAGCTCGCCCGGCACGGTGCGGAGCTGCTCGCGGGTCGGCTCGACCTGGTCGCCACCCTGGCGCCGCACGTGACCAAGGCGTACGACGCGGTGGCCGCCGGTCGTGGCGCGGCCGGGATCGCGTACCGACCGTCGGTCGACCTGACCGAGCCGGTGCCGGACCGGGCAACGCTGGAGGCTGCGTTGGCCGCCGCCCTGGCCGAGTCCCGCCCCAGCGAGGTGGAGCGGGGCGTCACGCTGGTCGGGCCGCACCGCGACGAACTGGCCCTCACCCTGGGTCCGCTGCCGGCCAAGGGGTACGCCAGCCACGGTGAGTCCTGGTCGTACGCGTTGGCGCTGCGGCTCGCCGCGTACGACCTGTTGCGGTCGGACGGGATCGAACCGGTGCTCGCCCTCGACGACGTGTTCGCCGAGTTGGACGCCGGCCGCCGTGAGCGGTTGGCCGAACTCGTCGGTGGCGCCAGTCAGCTACTGGTCACCTGCGCGGTTGACGACGACGTGCCGTCGCGGTTGCGGGGTTCCCGGTACGCGGTGACGGACGGGACGGTCCGCCGTGCCGACTGACCCGAACCCGAACCCCAGCCCGGGTCGGAAGCCGGCTGCGAAGGCGGCCCCGAAGGCGAAATCGGGCACGAGGTCGACACCGGCCAAGGACCCCACGACGGGCTCCGGCCCCGCGTCGGCAGCCGCCGGGGCGGGGGCGACGGCGGAACAGAGCGGTCCGGAGCTGGCTCGGGCCGTACTCGATGCGGCCCGGGCGCGCCGGGAGACGAACCGGGCCCCACAGCGGCGCCGGACCGGCGCGGACGCCGACGGGGTGACCGGCGACGACCGGGGCGTGGGCCGCGACGGCCAACCCCGGCGGCGGCTACGGGGTTACTCCGGCCCCGGCCCGGACCCGCGCGACCCCCAACTGCTCGGTACGGTGCTCGCCCGCCTGGTCAAGGCCCGTGGCTGGCAGCAGCCCACGGCGGAGGCGACGGTCTTCGGGGCGTGGGAGAAGGTGGTCGGCCCGGACGTGGCCAAGCACAGCCGCCCGATCAAGCTGGAGAACGGCGAGCTGACGGTCGAGGCGGAGTCGACCGCGTGGGCGACCCAACTGCGGCTGCTGGCTGGCTCGCTGTTGAAGCGGATCGCCGGCGAAGTCGGCCATAACGTGGTCCGGAAGTTGCATATCCACGGTCCGACAGCGCCGTCGTGGTCGCGTGGGCCGCGACGGGTACGGGGGCGTGGCCCACGGGACACATACGGCTGACCGCCGCCACGCCCCGTTGCCGGGCCGCCGCCCGACCGACGGTGATCGGCGTCGGTGGCGCGGACACGGCCGGTACGGTCCGGGCCCGTTGACGGCTCAGCGCCAGCCCGGCCGCCACCGTGGCGAGCGCCGCGAGCGCGCCGGCCAGTACCAGCGTCTGGCGCGGCCCGAGGTGTTCGGAGAGCCAGCCGAGCAACGGTGCACCGACGGCGGCGGAGATGGCACCGGTGACGCCGACCGCGGCGAGTACCCGACCGCGCATGGCGCCGTCGGTGTCGAGTTGGGCCCGGGTGCCGACGGTGGTGTCGATGAGGACGGCGGTCGCCGCGATCGGCAGGATGAACGCCGCGAAGCTCCAGGTGCCCGGTGCCAGTCCGGCCAGGATCTGCATCAGGCTGGCGAGCACCCCGGCGCCGACCAGGATGCCGTACCCGAGTTCGCGTCGCTGGGCGGCGACCAGCGCGCCGACCACGGTGCCGACCGCGAAGACGGTGGAGAGCAGCCCGTACCCCGAGGCTCCGGCGCCGAGCGGGCCGTCGCTCATGGCGGCCATGGTCACCTGGTAGTTGCGCCCGAGGCTGCCCAGTACGAAGGCGAGCGCGAGCATGATCAGCACCACCGGCTGCCCCCGCAGGTACGCGAACCCGGCCCGTACGCCGCCGGTGTCCCGTGTCTCGATGCCGTTCGGTTCCGGCTCGGGGGTGTGCAGGTCCCCCCGCCGGATGGAGAGCAGTGCCAGCACCACGGCGGCGAAGCTGATCGCGTTGATCAGGAACAGCGGGGCCGGGCCCGAGGCGGCGACCACCACCGCGCCGACGCTCATGCCGAGGATTCGGCCGGCCGAGTTGGTGAGCGAGCCGAGGGCGAGGGCGTTGCCGAGGGTGGACCGGTCGACCAGGGTGGAACCCCAGCGACCCATCACCGGCCCCTCGATGGCGGAGACGGCGCCACTGACCAGCGAGATCGCGTAGATCACCGGCAGCCCGCCGGTGTGTGACCAGGCCACGGCCGCCAGCCCCAGGGCGAGCCCGGTGTGCATGACCTGGGTGCCGACCAGCAGTGGCCGGGCCGGTAGCCGGTCGGCGAGCGCGCCACCCCAGGTGCTGAGCAGCAGGGTGGGTACGGCCTGGAGCAGCACCGCCCAACCCATCGAGGTCACCGACCCGGTCGCCTGGAGCACGAACCAGTTGATGCCGAGTACCTGCATCCAGGTCCCGATGATCGACACGAAGCCGGCACCGGCCCAGATGCGGTAGTTGCGATGGCGCAGAGCAGCGAATGTGGCGCGCATGGTCGCGAGCCGACCCCCCTCGGACGGCGGCGACGTAGCGCACCAGGTCCCGGACTCCGTCGCCGGCTCTCGGCGACGTGCAATCCTGGCTCAGGGGGTAGCGGATCGCTTACTTCTAGTGATGGAGTTCATGTCCGGCCACGCTCGTCCTGACCTTGGCAAACGCCGGCCGATCAGCTACCGGGCAGTAATATCAGGAGTCGGCGTAGACGGCGAACCCACGGTCGGCGCAGCGTCGGTAGAAGCCGGCGAGCACGCTCAGCTCCGACCGTACGAAACTCCACTGCGGGGCGGCGCCGGACTCGTCGCGCAGGGCGTCGAGGCGGTTGTCGAGCCAGCGCAGTTGCTGCTCGGCGAGGCGCCCGTCGGCGAGCGCGGATCGGAGCACGGCACCGACAGTGTCGAAGGTCACCAGATCGCCGTACTGGCGGTGGCCGTCGACGAACCGTTCGAGGCCGCCGGCGATCCAGGCGCAGCCGTCGGGGTCGATCACCGGGTCCTCGTCCTCGGCCGCCGCCTCTGTGGCGTAGAGCACACCATCGAGGCCGAGTAGGAGATCAACAAGCTCGGTGTACGCGGTCGCGCGTACCGTTCCGGTCTTGGCGATGTGCCCGGCCAGCGCGGCGGTCGGCGCGGCCACCTCGGGCGCGTCGGCGAGGTCGCCGAAGTCCACGAAGTCGGCCGGGGCCACCGGATCGTAGAAGCGGCCGGTACGCGGCCAATGCACCGCGACGTTGTCCAGCCCCATCGGGCGTCACCTTCCTGAGCACGTACCGAACCGGCCGTCCGAGGCACGGCGACAGCGACGCAAAGTTACGGCACGGCGAGCCGTTCGCGCGACCCCCGTGCCCAAGATCCGCCTCCGGATCGAGCGCGGCGGCGCGGAGCGGCCTTGATCCGACCGGTGGCGTGTGGGGGGAGTCGCGGTAGGCGGGGTGCGGCCGGCTACGGGGCCCTCAGGTGGGTCCGCAGGGGTGCCGCGTACTGGTTCTGTCGTCTCGGCACAGTAGGATTGACATCGAGACGAGGACACGGTGTGGAGCGACGACGCGGGCCAGGTTGGCCTGGGCCACCAGTCCGCACCGGGTCCGAGCCGATCGCGAACCGCGGGCATCCGCGGCGACCGGCGCTTTCGGCCGTATCCGCAGATCAATCGTGGTGCCGGCCTGTGCGCTGAGTCGCGTGCCCGCCAAACCCGCGCCCGCCGCGCCCTGGTGCCCGGATGGTGCGAGAAAGTGGCCAAGGTGGCAACGCAGGACAAGCAGGAATACGGTGCCGGGTCGATCCAGGTGCTCGAGGGCCTGGAGGCGGTTCGCAAGCGGCCCGGTATGTACATCGGATCAACCGGCGAGCGCGGTCTGCACCACCTGGTCTGGGAGGTCGTCGACAACGCGGTCGACGAGGCCCTCGCCGGATACTGCGACACCATCGAGGTGACGCTGCTCGCCGACGGCGGCGTGCGGGTGGTCGACAACGGCCGTGGTTTCCCGGTAGACCTCCACCCCACGCTGAAGAAGCCGGGCGTCGAGGTGGCGCTGACCATCCTGCACGCGGGCGGCAAGTTCGACGGCAAGGCGTACGCGGTCTCCGGCGGCCTGCACGGCGTGGGTGTCTCGGTGGTCAACGCGCTCTCCGTCCGGATGGCGCTGGAGATCCACAAGGACGGCTTCGTCTGGCGGCAGCAGTACCACAACTCCAAGCCGACGCCGCTGGAGAAGGGCGAGAGCACCAACCTCACCGGCTCCTCGGTGGCGTTCTGGCCGGACCCGACGATCTTCGAGACGATCGAGTTCACCTTCGAGACCATCTACCGCCGGCTGCAGGAGATGGCGTTCCTCAACCGGGGACTGACCATCCAGCTCCGCGACGAGCGGGTCCAGGAGGACGACGGCAAGCCGCGCGAGGTCACCTTCTGCTACAAGGGCGGCATCTCCGACTTCGTCCGGCACCTGAACGCCTCGAAGAGCCCGATCCACAAGACGGTGGTCGAGTTCGGGGCCGAGGAAGAGGGCATGTCGGTCGAGATCGCCATGCAGTGGAACGAGTCGTACGGCGAGTCGGTCTACACCTTCGCCAACACGATCAACACCCACGAGGGCGGTACCCACGAGGAGGGCTTCCGGGCCGCGTTGACCGGTGTGGTCAACAAGTACGGCACGGAGAAGAAGTTTCTCAAGGGCGACGAGAAGCTCTCCGGCGAGGACGTACGGGAGGGGCTGGCCGCGATCATCTCGGTCAAGCTGTCCAACCCGCAGTTCGAGGGGCAGACCAAGACCAAGCTGGGCAACACCCCGGTGAAGAGCTTCGTGCTCCGGGTCTGCAACGAGTGGCTGGTGGACTGGTTCGAGCGGAACCCGGCCGAGGCCAAGCTGATCATCACCAAGGCGACCCAGGCCTCCCGGGCCCGGATCGCGGCGCAGCAGGCGCGCAAGCTGGCCCGCCGCAAGTCGCTGCTGGAGTCCGGTTCGATGCCGGGCAAGCTGGCCGACTGCCAGTCGACCGACCCGCGCGAGTCCGAGGTGTTCATCGTCGAGGGTGACTCCGCCGGTGGCTCGGCGAAGCAGGGGCGTGATCCGCGTACCCAGGCGATCCTGCCGATCCGCGGCAAGATCCTCAACGTGGAGAAGGCCCGGATCGACCGGGTGCTGAAGAACAACGAGGTCCAGGCGCTGATCACCGCGCTGGGCACCGGCATCCACGACGACTTCGACATGGAGAAGCTGCGGTACCACAAGGTCGTGCTGATGGCCGACGCGGACGTGGACGGCCAGCACATCCAGACCCTGCTGCTGACGCTGCTGTTCCGCTTCATGCGCCCGCTGGTCGAGATGGGTCACGTCTACCTGGCCGCTCCGCCGCTCTACAAGATCAAGTGGAACAAGAAGGGCGACGACGCCCAGTACGCGTACTCCGACCGGGAACGGGACGGGCTGATCGCGCTGCGGCAGCAGAAGAAGCCCAACGCCAGGCCGGACGACATCCAGCGGTTCAAGGGTCTGGGCGAGATGAACTACCCGGAGCTTTGGGAGACCACGATGAACCCGGCAACGCGTACGCTGCGTCAGGTCACGCTCGACGACGCTGCAACCGCTGATGAGCTATTCAGCGTCCTGATGGGTGAGGACGTGGAGGCACGACGGTCGTTCATCCAGCGAAACGCGAAGGATGTCCGGTTCCTCGACATTTAAGGCTGTTCCCGTACGTCGGGATCTTCCTGATTGTGTCCTGGTTTCCGGGTGACCGACGGTGGACATCAGGATGACCAGTGGGTGCACGGAGACTTGCATCCACATGGTTATCCACAGTTTCGACGGTTTCCACAGCCGTTATCCACAGGTAAAGCGGCTAATTAGTCTGATAAGGGTTGACAGTGACGGATACTCCCGAGTCCTTCGATAGCGAGCCGGTCGATCCGGCCGCCGCCAGCGCGGCGGTGGTCCAGCACGACCGCATCGAGCCGGTGGGGCTCGAGGTGGAGATGCAGCGGTCCTACCTCGACTACGCGATGAGCGTGATCGTGGGCCGTGCCCTGCCGGACGTACGGGACGGACTCAAGCCCGTACACCGCAAGATCCTCTACGCCATGTTCGACTCCGGCTACCGTCCGGACCGCGGGTACGTGAAGTGCTCCCGGGTGGTCGGCGACGTGATGGGTCAGTTCCACCCGCACGGTGACTCGTCCATCTACGACGCGCTGGTCCGGATGGCCCAGCCCTGGTCGCTGCGCTACCCGCTGGTCGACGGCAACGGCAACTTCGGTTCGCCCGGCAACGACCCCGCCGCCGCCATGCGGTACACCGAGTGCAAGCTCGACCCGCTGGCGATGGAGATGCTCCGGGACATCGACGAGGACACCGTCGACCTCCAGGACAACTACGACGGCCGGGCCAAGGAACCGACGATCCTGCCGTCCCGGATCCCGAACCTGTTGCTCAACGGCTCCGAGGGCATCGCGGTCGGCATGGCCACCAAGATCCCGCCGCACAACCTGCGGGAGATCGGCGCGGCGGTGCAGTGGTGCCTGGAGAACCCGGACGCCGACGAGGCCACCACGCTCGACGCGCTGATCGAGATCGTCAAGGGTCCGGACTTCCCCACCTACGGGCTGATCGTCGGACACCAGCCGATCCAGGACGCGTACCGGACCGGCCGCGGCTCGATCCGGATGCGCGCCGTGGTCGACGTGGAGGAGGACAAGAAGGGGCGGGCCTGTCTGGTCGTCACCGAGCTGCCCTACCAGGTCAACCCGGACAACCTGGCCGAGCGGATCGCGGAACTGGTCAAGGAGGGCAAGCTCGCCGGGATCGCGGACATCCGGGACGAGTCCTCCGGGCGTACCGGTATGCGGATCGTCCTGGTGCTCAAGCGCGACGCGGTCGCCAAGGTGGTGCTGAACAACCTCTACAAGCACACCCAGCTCCAGGAGACCTTCGGCGCCAACATGCTGGCGCTGGTCGACGGGGTGCCGCGCACGCTCAACCTGGCCCAGTTCATCCGGTACTACGTCGAGCACCAGATCGAGGTGATCCGGAGGCGGACCGCGTACCGGCTGCGCAAGGCCGAGGAGCGGGCGCACATCCTGCGCAGTCTGGTCAAGGCACTGGACGCGCTCGACGACGTGATCGCCCTGATCCGGCGCTCGCCCACGGTCGAGGAGGCCCGGCAGGGGCTGGTCCAGCTCCTGACGATCGACGAGATCCAGGCGACCGCGATCCTCGACATGCAGCTCCGGCGGCTCGCCGCACTGGAGCGCCAGAAGATCATCGACGAGTTGGCGAAGATCGAGCTTGAGATCGCCGACTACAAGGACATCCTGGCCAAGCCGGAGCGGCAGCGGAAGATCGTTTCCGAGGAGCTCGGCGAGATCGTGGCGAAGTGGGGCGACGAGCGGCGTACCAAGATCCTGCCGTTCGACGGCGAGGTCTCCATGGAGGACCTGATCGCCCGCGAGGACGTCGTGGTCACCATCACCCGCACCGGTTACGCCAAGCGCACCAAGGTCGACCTGTACCGGTCGCAGCGGCGCGGTGGCAAGGGTGTCAGCGGCGCGACCCTGCGCCAGGACGACATCGTCAGCCACTTCTTCGTCTGCTCCACGCACAACTGGATGCTCTTCTTCACCAACAAGGGCCGGGTCTACCGGGCCAAGGCGTACGAGCTGCCGGAGGCGAGCCGTACGGCGAAGGGCCAGCACGTGGCCAACCTGCTCGCCTTCCAGCCGGACGAGCAGATCGCCCAGGTCATCCAGATCCCGGACTACCAGGTCGCGCCGTACCTGGTGCTGGCGACGCAGAAGGGCCTGGTCAAGAAGACCAAGCTGGAGGAGTTCGACTCCAACCGCTCCGGCGGCATCATCGCGATCAACCTGCGCGATGAGGACGAGCTGGTCGGCGCGGCACTTGCCGGACCCGAGGACGATCTCCTGCTGGTGTCCAAAAAGGCACAGGCGATCCGGTTCAACGCCACCGACGAGGCACTGCGGCCGATGGGTCGCGCCACCTCGGGCGTGATCGGGATGCGCTTCACCGACGACGACGTCCTGTTGGCCATGGAAGTGGTCACCGACGGGATGGATGTCCTGGTGGCAACGAACGGCGGGTACGCAAAACGTACGCCGATCGAGGAATATCCGGTGCAGGGCCGGGGAGGAAAGGGTGTGCTGACCGCGAAGATCACCGAGCGACGTGGTGGACTGGTCGGCGCAGTGGTGATCAGCCCGGACGACGAGTTGTTCGCGATCACCAGTAACGGCGGCGTCATCCGGACTCCGGTGAAGCCTGTACGCCGTACACGCGATCGGAACACAATGGGGGTCAAGCTCATGGACCTCCCGGATGGTGTGACGATCGTGGCCATTGCTCGCAATGCCGACGAGCCTGACGAACAGGACTAGTTGATGACGGAGACACAGGCGAAGTCGGGGAGCGCGGGGACCTCGGCCAACCCGGTCGATGAGGAGGCCGCCGCGGGCGGCGCACCAGCGACCGGCCGCGCGGCCGTCGGCCGGGCGGTAGTCCCCGCCGACGCACCGTCGCCGAAGTTCACCCGGGCCCCCGGCATGCCACCCCCGCCGGACCAGCCCGGCGGGGAGGCGGGCAGCCGCCCGACCGAGGCATCCGGCACCGAAGGCGGGTCGCCCTCGACACCGTCCTCCGGAGCGGCGGCCAGCGCTGCCGCGTCGGCCGGTGGCCCGTCCGCCGACCGACCGGGCGGCCAGAACCGGCCGGGCGCGCAGAGCAGACCGTCGATGCCGGGCAGCTCCGGCCCGCCGGCATCCGGGCAGTCCGCTCCGGGGCAGACCATGCCGGGCATGTCCGTGCTGGGTCAGCCGGCCCAGGGGGCGCCCACGGGTGGACCGGGTGGTTCGGGTGGCTCGGACGAGGGGCGGGCGACAGGATCGGCCCGGCCCAACCCGACCGGTGGCCCGGCCCGTACGTTCGGCGGCGCCGCCGCGGTCGGTGCGGCCCGGGTCAGCGAGGCCGTACGTTCGGCCCGCAGCGCGGTCGGTTCCGCCGCTTCGCGGGGGCCGCGACGGGCCCGGCTGAACCTCAAGCGCATCGACCCCTGGTCGGTGATGAAATTCTCGTTCGCGGTGTCGCTGGTGCTCTTCGTCGTCGTGATCGTGGCGACCTCGGTGCTCTACCTCGCGTTGGACGCGATGGGCGTGTTCGAGAGCGTCAACAGCAGCCTGACCGACCTGATCAACGCCGGTGGTGGGCAGAGTGACAACGCCCTGAAGATCACCGCCAAGGGCGTGATCCTCAGCTCGGCGTTGATCGGGCTGGTGAACGTGGTGCTGTTCACCGCGCTCGCCACGCTCGGTGCGTTCGTCTACAACGTCTGCGCCGACCTGGTCGGTGGGATCGAGTTGACCCTCGCCGAGCGCGACTGACAACGTGCCGACGCCGGGGCGCCGCAGATATTGCGGTGCCCCGGCGTTTCGCATTCGGTAGCGTCTGCGACGACCGCAGGGTTACCGGCGCACGATTCGTTGTCGCAGGTCAGCCTGGGGGTCAGCCCCCGAGTTGGGACCTGGCCCGTAGGTACGGTAACCTTGCTCGTCGCACGGGGCTATAGCTCAGTCGGTTAGAGCGCAGAGCTGATAACTCTGAGGTCGCTGGTTCGATTCCAGCTAGCCCCACTTTCAGATCGTCCGACAGCAGTCGAGCGTGAGGGACTGTCATGTTCAAGAAGCTTCTGATCCTCGCCAGCGTTGTCGGCGTGGCGGCCCTGATCGCCAAGAAGGTCAAGGAATCCAACGACGAGCGGGCGCTGTGGCACGAGGCCACCACCGCACCGGACCTCCGGTAATTCGCTCGACCTGGATCGCCCGACCCGGCGGCGTCAGCCGCCTTCCGGGGCCATAGCTCAACTGGCAGAGCACTGCCTTTGCAAGGCAGGGGTTAGGGGTTCGAGTCCCCTTGGCTCCACCGATCACCACTCTGACCAGGGCTTTAGTCGGCCCCGAAGTCATCCGGCAACGCTCAGTCCCGATCCTGCTGCTGCTGGGGGTGCGCGGATGAACCGCCGGTCATGGCTGCTGACTTCGGCGATGGGGCCGGCGGCGCGTAGGACGACGTCCAGCACGAGGTCGGGATCTGCCAGGTAGGCCCCGCTGGCCCATGCCGCATTCGGCTCGATCACCGCCCAGCGACCGTCGACGACTCCCACATCCACCACGATGGCGGTGGGCAGGGTATGGCCGAACCCGGCCAGCAGGTCGGCACCGAAGGCGAGCGTATCGGCGGACGGAGGTCCGAGGCGGAGCCTGCCCTGCTCGGCGTACTGACTGGCGGTGTGGACCGCGCCGTCGAGCAGGTGTAGCCGGTACTCGGCGGTGAAGTCGACGATGTCGCTGACGAGTACGGGGGTCTGCCGGTCGATCGCGTCGGGGCCGGGCAGACGGGAGCCATCCGTATAGATCATCGCCCGGATGCTCTTGTCGTTCGGCGACTTGATGAACGCCGGTCGGCGCAGTTCGTAGGCTTCGCCGGCCGTGACCAGGGTGATCTCCCGGTGGGTGAGTTCCCTGGGTAGTCCGGTCAGCCAGTCCGGCGGCGCTTCCAGGGGAGCGATACCGAGGATCGGTGCGACGGCGTCGGCGAATGTCGGCCCCGCGTGGAGGTGGTCGGCTCGCATGCCGCCCGGTACCTCGAAGGTCGGCAGTTGGACGGTGTGAATCCCTCGTCCATGGGCCGCGTCCCGCAGGTTCTGGGCGGATGCGGTCAGTCGCGGTGGCAGGACGAGCGTCACGGACGAGGATCCTGCCGCATCGGCCGGGATGGCACCGCCCCCCGCTGGCTCAATCGGCCAGACGACTACGGCTTCTCGCTGTCGCCCGGCGGACTCGTACGCTGTCGGCCGTGGGAGATCTCGCGAGCACCTTACTGACGGCGGTCGGTGTGTTCGCGGGTACGAACGTCGACGACATCATCGTGCTCACGGTGCTGTTTCTTTCCGCGCGGGCCAGCGGGCTGCCGAGGGTGTGGCAGGTCTGGGCAGGCCAGTACGCCGGGATCGGCGTACTGGTGGCGGTGTCGGCGGTCGCGGCCCTGGGGTTGACGATCGTGCCGGACGAGTGGGTGGGCCTGCTCGGGCTGCTGCCCTTCGCGTTGGGCGTACGCGGCCTGATCGTCGCGATCCGGGCCCGTGGGCAGGACGAGGCGCCGGGAGCGGCGGTCGCGACCGGACTGGTCTCGGTGGCCGGGGTGACGATCGCCAACGGTGCCGACAACATCTCCGTCTACACCCCGCTGTTCCGTACCGTCGGGTTGACCGACAGCCTGGTCTCCGTGGCGGTGTTTGCCGCACTGACCGCGGTGTGGTGCCTGGTCGGCTCCTGGCTCGGCTCGCACCGGCAGGTCATCGCGATCGTCCGGCGGTACGGGCACTGGATCGTTCCGGGGGTCTTCATGCTCATCGGCGCGGTCATCGTCATCGAGTCCGGGGTGATCGGCCACCTGCGGTGATCTGGCCGGCGGCAGCCGGGTCCCCGCCCCGCCCAGGGGCACGCTCGCCGGCCAGTGCCGGTGTCCGGCGAGCCTGCCGTCAGGCCCCGGCCGGGCCGGAGTGCGTGCCGACGATCGCCTGTAGGGCGGCGACGTGGGCCCGGTACGCGGCCCGCCCCTCCGGGGTGAACTGGAGCCAGACCCTGGGTCGGGTCTCCCGGACCGCCTTGCGCTGGGTGACGTAGCCCGCCTCGGTCAGGACCGTCACGTGTTTGCTGAGTACGGAGGCGCTGACCGACAGCCGTTCCTGGACCACGCCGAACTCGATTTCGGCGACGCTGTCGAGCAGCGCGCAGATCAGCAACCGGTTCGGCGCGTGGATGACCAGGTTGAAGCCGCCCGGCTCCGGGGCCAGGGTGGTCATGCCCCGGCCCGCAACTGGCGGCGGTGCCACCAGCCCAAGGCCAGCACCGCCCCGGAGTTGAGGACGGCGGCGACGATCCAGGCCCAGGGGCGGCCGGAGTCGTCCAGCCATGCGGCGGCGAGCGTCACGAGCACCAGCGGCGTCGTGGCGAGGATGATCCATCGAGCGTTGATCTTGCCGACCTGCGGTACGACTCCGGCCCGGTCGAAGAAGACCCGCACCATTGCGCCCATGGCGGCGACCAGCACGAGCGTGACCACGATGGTGGCGGCGGTGGGCAGTAGTTGGCTCAGGGTGGTCCCGCCCAGCATCGCCGCGACGGCTGCGAAATACCAGTTCGGTGCGAGTCTGCGGCCGAGCGAGGACTGGGTGTCCTTCACCTGCTGCAGGGCTGCGGCGGCCTCCGCCGGGGTGGGGCGGTGGGCGGTCGGGTCGAGGGGTGCATCACTTGCCATGACGGAAAGTCTGGCCGAGACTTTCCGTCATGGCAAGTGAAGACTTTCGGTAGCGGAAACTCGGGAAGGTCCCGCGTCGCGGTTATGCGGCGACGGCCGCCTCGGCGACCTGCTCGGCGTCGGGCCGCAACTGCGGGGTGGCGAGCGAGACCACGAGGTTGAGGATGGCGAACGCGGCGGCCACCATCAGTCCACGGTGGAAGCCCTCGACCAGGGCCTGCTGCTGGTCGAGCCCCTGGGCGACCGCGTCGGTGGTGCGGGTGATGGACAGGGTGGTGACAATGGCCAGCCCCAGCGCGCCGCCGACCTGGTAGACGGCGGTCACGACGCCCGAGGCTGCACCCGCCTCGTGGTGTGCCACGTCGGCCACGGCGGCGATCTGGGCCGGTACGCCGACGCCGAGGATGCCCAGTCCGAAAAGGACGAAGCCGGGGAGCAGCTCGGTGGCGTAGCTGCCGGTGGCGCCGGCCTGCGAGAGCAGCAGCAGACCGGCGACGCTGAGCACCGCGCCGGCGAGTTGGAGCGTACGGGTGCCGATCCGGTGCACGAGCTGGGTGGAGAGGGCGGCGCCGACGATCGCGGCGGCACCCATGGGCAGGAAGTGCACGCCTGCGGCCAGGGGCGAGTCGCCGCGTACCTGCTGGAGGTAGATCGCGGTCAGGAAGAACATGGCGAGGAAGCCGGCGCCGTTGAGGGCCAGGGCGGCGCTGGAGACGCTCAGGGCGCGGGAACGGAACAACCGCAGCGGTACGAGTGGCGCGGCGGATCGGGCCTCGACCGCGATGAAGGCGATCAGGAGCGCGATTCCGCCGGTGAGGAAGCCGACGACCTCGAGTGAGCCCCACCCGCTCGCCTCGGCGCGTACGACGCCGAAGACGACGGCGAGCAGGCCGCCGGTGCCGAGGATCGCGCCCGCCACGTCGAAGGTCCGGTTGCCGTGCTCGTTGTGGCGGATGTCCCGGACGAAGGTCGGGATGATCGCGACCAGGGCGATCACGATCGGCACGTTGACGAAGAAGACCCAGCGCCAGCTCAGCGAGTCGACGAGCAGGCCACCGGCGACGACGCCCAGGGTGCCGCCGAGCCCGGCCAGACCGCCCCAGACGCCCATGGCGATGTTCCGGGCCCGCCCGTGCGCGAAGGTCACGGTGAGGATGGCCAGCGCCGCCGGCGAGAGCAGCGCGCCACCCAGACCCTGGACGGCTCTCGCCCCGATCAGGAGCCCCGGCGAGGTGGCGAACCCGGCCAGCAGGGAGGTCACCCCGAACAGGACGAGTCCGCCGACGAACACCCGGCGAGGTCCGAGCAGGTCGGCGGCGCGACCGCCGAGGAGCAGGAAGCCACCGAAGAGCAGGGTGTACGCGCTGATCACCCATTGCAGGTTGTCGGTGCTGAAGTTCAGGTCGGACTGGATGTCGGGCAGTGCGACGTTCACGATCGTCACGTCGAGCACCACGATGAACTGGGCGAGTGCCAACACCGCGAGGGTGGCCCAGGGACTGCGTCGCATTGCGTACCTCATAGGGGAGCCGGCGGCTGATACGTGTACAACGTAGGTATACGACGTACGCTTACAACGTAGACCTGGTCTACGCCGTACACAGGCCTGAGGCTCGAGCTATGAGCAAGGACACAGGGTCAGCGGCGTACGTCCACGTGGGCGAGGTCGAGCAGTTCGTCCACCGACCACTGGTCGTAGGCGTGGGAACCGTACTTACTGGCGATCAGCCGGCCGTCGGTGTCGATCAGGAAGTCGGCGGGGAGGCCGATCCGGCCGTTGGGCTGGCTGGTCGAGGGCAGGGGTTTGCCGTGCCGGACGACCGCCACCAGGTCGAGCGTGATCGAGCGGAGGATCGGGCCCCAGACTCGCGGGTCGAGGAGGGCTCGGGGTGCCACCTCCACCCCGAACGTGCGGTACCACCGCCGGTCCGGGTCGGCGATCACCCCGAACGGAAGGTCGGCGGTGTGTGCGCGCAGCTCGTCCGCGTCGGAATGGAAGAAGACCACCTCGCGTACGCCGGCCGCCTCGATCTCCGCGTGCCGGCGGACCACGGAACGCAGGTGCAGGTTGCAGACCGGGCAACCGGCGAACCGCCGGAACTGGAGGTGGACCAGTCGATCCGGGTCCGGGACGACCACCGGCTCGCCGTCGACGGTGATCAGTTCCAGGGGTGCGACGAGGTGTCCGGGCGGCAGTCGGTGGGCTCTGTCTCGGGGCATGTCCGTCCTCCTTTTTAGGCGTACGGCGTACTCCTACGAGCGTAGGCGTATGGCGTACGCTGTCAAGGCCATGCCTCGTCCGAAGTCCCTCACCCACGACCGGATCGCCGCCGCCGCGCTCGCCGTGATCGACCGCGCCGGGCTCGACACCCTGTCGATGCGGACGGTGGCGCAGGAACTCGGCATCGGGACCATGTCGCTGTACCGCTACGTGGAGGACCGCGAGCAGCTCGAACAGCTCGTGGTCGACCTGGTCCTGAGCGAGCTGGACCCGAGCGCGCCGGACGGCTTCTGGACCGAACGCGTGACCGTCCTGGCCGAGCGGATCCGGGAAGCGGTCGCCGCCCACCCCGCCGTCGTACCGCTGTTCCTCAGCCACCGGCACCGCAACCCGCATGTGATGGCCTGGGGTGAGGCGGTGCTCGGCATCCTCACCGAGGCCGGGTTCGCCGACCGGCGGCGGGTCATCGCCTTCCGTACGCTGATCAGCTATCTGGTCGGCGCGTTCAGCGCCGAACAGCTCGGCCCGCTCTCCGGGCCGGGCACCGTCGTGCTGGCGGAGCTGCCGCCCACGCCGTTCCCGTTGCTCGCCGAGACCGCCCGGACCGCGCGGGAGATCCCCGCCGCAGAGGAGTTCCGGGGCGGGCTCGCCATCGTGCTCGCCGGACTCGGAGCGACCACCGCACCCTGATCGCCCGAAGCACCAGACGAGGGCGATCGGCAGGGCTGACAAATGTCATGGTCAGGTGGTGACGCGCGGCCGATCGGGACCGGCGCCCGACGGCGCAACCTGGTCCCATGACGAGATCAACGACCGTGGTGCCGGCCGCACCACCGGCGGCCAGCGGTGCGGGGAACCCCGCCGTCGAGCTGACCGGACTGACCAAGACCTTCGGGTCGGTGACCGCCGTCGACGGGCTCAGCCTGCGCATCGAGCCCGGCGAGGTGGTGGCCTTCCTCGGGCCGAACGGCGCTGGCAAGACCACCACGATCGACATGCTGCTCGGCCTGGCCCAGCCGACCTCGGGAACCGTACGGGTCTACGGGCAGGCGCCCGCCGAGGCGATCGGGCAGGGCCGGATCGCCGCCGTCATGCAGACCGGTGGACTGCTCAAGGACCTGACCATGGCGGAGACGGTACGGATGACCGCCACCTTCTTCAGCCACGCCCGTCCGGTGGCCGAGGTGCTCGACCGGGCCGGCATCACCGGGATCGCCGACCGTCGGGTGGGTAAGTGCTCCGGCGGCCAGCAGCAGCGGCTCCGGTTCGCCCTGGCGCTGCTCTCCGACCCGGACCTGATGGTCCTGGACGAGCCGACGACCGGGATGGACGTCGAGGGGCGGCGGGACTTCTGGACCGCGATCCGGCAGGACGCCCGCACCGGCCGCACGGTCCTGTTCGCCACCCACTACCTCGAAGAGGCGGACGCGTACGCCGACCGGATCGTCCTGGTCCGGCAGGGGCGGATCGTCGCCGACGGCACCAGTGCCGAGATCAAGAACCTGGCCGCCGGCCGGCTGGTCCGGGCCACGCTGCCCGGCGCCGACCAGGTACGGCTCGCCGCACTGCCGGGCGTCGACTCGGTCGAGGTACGCGGCGACACCGTACTGCTGCACGCCACCGACTCCGACGCGGTGGCCCGGCACCTGCTCACCACCACCGCCGCGCGGGACCTGGAGATCACCTCGCGCAACCTGGAGGACGCGTTCATCGCCCTCACCGCCGACACGGCGCCGAGCACTGGCGCGGCAGGCACCGCCACCGAAGACCGGAGAAACCGATGACCAGCACCACCTCGCCCGTGCGCGCCGTACCCCGGCAGCGTCCGGCACTGGGCGGCTTCACGCCGACCTTCCTGCTGCTGGAGATCCGCCGGGTGCTGCGCAACCGCCGTACGATGATCTTCATCCTGGTCATGCCGGCGGTCTTCTTCCTCCTGTTCGGCCTGCCGCAGCGCGGCCAGACCCTCGACAACGGATCCCCGGTCACCGGCTACATCATGATCAGCCTGGCGGTGTACGGCGCGATGGTCGCGACCACCAGCGGCGGCGGCATGGTCGCGGTCGAACGCGCCCTGGGCTGGAGTCGGCAACTCCGGCTCACCCCGCTGCGCCCGGCCGCGTACGTGACCACCAAGGTGCTGACCGCGATGGCGCTCGGCCTGGTCGCCGTCGTGGTCGAGTTCGTCGTCGGTGCGGTTTCCGGCGTACGGATGCCGCTGCACGTCTGGGTGCTCGCCGGGTTGGCCGCCTGGATCGGCTCGCTGGTCTTCGCCGCGTTCGGACTCTTCGTCGGCTACCTCGCCCCGGCCGAGAACGTGATGCAGTTCCTCGGCCCGATCCTCGCCATCCTGGCCATGTTCGGCGGCCTCTTCGTGCCGCTCGAAGTGCTGCCGCAGGCCATGCAGGACATCGCCAGGTTCACCCCGGTGTACGGCGTCGGCGAGATCGCCCGCAGCCCGCTGACCGGATCGGGGTTCACCCTGGGCGCGGTGGTGAACGTACTGGCCTGGACCGTCGCGTTCGGCTTCGGCGCCGCCCGCCTGTTCCGGCGCGACACCCAGCGGGTATGACCGGGGACACCACCGGGCTGGTTAGGGTGGGCCGGTGACCTCCCCGCCCCGTTCGGCCCGGTGGTGGCCCGGCCGACCCGGCCGGCGGGACCTCGGCTGGGTGGTCGGCGCGATCTGGCTGGTCTACCTGAGCCAACCGATCAGTTCCGCCTGGAACCACCCGCCCGGATTCGCCCGGGACCTGGCCGTCGGCGCGCTGGCCGCCTTCGGCCTCGCCTACGTGCTCATCTTCGTGCTGGTGGTCCGGGCCCGGCTCCGGCGGGCGGGCACCGGTACGCCGACCACCTGGGGCATGCTCGACAACCGGCTGAACTGGGTACTGCTCGCCCTGCTGCTCTGCCTCGGCCTGCTCGCCATCCCCGGCGCCGGTGCGGACTGGCTGGTCACGATCGTCTACCTCGCCACCGCGGCGGTGCTGCTGCTGCCGCGGCGTACCGCCCTGCTGGTGGTCGCCGTGCTGGCGGTGGTCGCGGCCGTCGCGCCGCTGGCCGTACCGGCCTGGCGCAGCCAGTCCCACCTGGTCTTCTCCGTCCTGCTTGCCGCGTTCGCCACCTTCGGGGTGACCCGGCTGGCCGAACGCAACGCCGACCTGCTCAGCGCGCAACGGGAGATCCACCGGCTGGCGGTCGCCGGGGAACGGGCCCGTGCCGCCCGCGACCTGCACGACATCCTCGGGCACTCGCTGACCGTGGTGGCGGTCAAGGCCGAACTCGCCGGCCGGCTGCTGGAGGTCGACCCGTCCCGGGCCGCCGTCGAGATCGCCGACGTGGAGCGACTGGCCCGCGAGGCGCTGGCCGACGTACGGGGCACCGTCGGGGCGTACCGTGAGGTCACCCTGGCCGGCGAACTGGCCGGCGCCCGCTCGGCGCTGGACGCCGCGGGCATCCGGGCCGACCTGCCGGACTCCGTTCCGGAACTGCCGGCGGGCCGGGCCGAGTTGTTCGGCTGGGCGGTCCGGGAAGGGGTGACCAACGTGGTACGACACAGCGGCGCCCGGTGCTGCACCGTCCGGCTCGGCCCCGATCACGTCGAGGTGCTCGACGACGGCCGGGGCCCGGTCGGCGACCCTGACCGGTCGACCACCGGACCCGATCCCGCGTACGCCGGTCACGGGCTGGTCGGGCTGCGCGAACGGGCCGACCAGGCCGGCGGGCGGGTGAGGCTGGGCCGGGGTCCGGGCGGTCGGGGCTTCCGGCTCCGGGTCGAAATGGACCGGGCAGATGACCGCTGAGTCCATCCGGTTGCTGCTCGCCGACGACCAGGCGCTCGTCCGGGGTGCCCTGGCCGCACTGCTCTCCCTCGAACCGGACCTGACCGTGGTCGCCGAGGTCGGACGCGGCGACGAGGTGCTCGACGCGGCCCGGCGTACTGCACCCGACGTCGCCCTGCTCGACGTGGAGATGCCCGGACTGGACGGGATCGCGGCCACCGCCGCCCTGCGTGCCGGCGTACCCGGCTGCCGGGTGCTGGTGGTCACCACCTTCGGCCGTCCCGGTTACCTGCGCCGGGCGATGGAGGCGGGTGCGGACGGGTTCGTGGTCAAGGACACCCCGGCCCGGCAGCTCGCCGACGCCGTCCGGCGGGTGCACTCCGGGCTGCGCGTGGTCGACCCGACCCTGGCGGCGGAGACCCTGGCCAGCGGCGTCAGCCCGCTCACCGAGCGGGAGACCGAGGTGCTGCGGGCGGCCAGGGGCGGCGGTACGGTGGCCTCCCTCGCGGCGACCCTGCACCTGTCCGAGGGGACCGTACGCAACCACCTCTCCGCCGCGATCGGCAAGACCGGGGCGCACAACCGGACCGAGGCGGTACGGATCGCCGAGCAGAACGGCTGGCTCCTCGGCGACTGATCCCGGCTCCTCGGCGGCTGAGCCTCGCGGCTCGGCGGCTACGGATCCGGCTCGGCGGCTACGGATTCGGCTGCCGGCCCGGCCCGGTGCCGGTCGTAGCGCTGGCCCTCGATTCATGCGCATGGTGTGATACGTCGGGATCATGACCAGGGATCGATCGCGGCGGAAGTGAGGGCGGACCAGTGGGCCAGGAAGTACGCGGGGTCATCTCGAGGGCCAAGGGCGCACCGGTGGAGGTGGCCACGATCGTGGTGCCGGACCCCGGACCGGGCGAGGCCGTGGTGCGGGTGCAGAGCTGCGGGGTCTGCCACACCGATCTGCACTACCGCGAGGGCGGGATCAACGACGACTACCCGTTCCTGCTCGGCCACGAGGCGGCCGGGATCGTGGAACAGGTCGGCGAGGGTGTCACCGACGTGGCGCCGGGCGACTTCGTCGTACTGAACTGGCGGGCGGTCTGCGGCGACTGCCGGGCCTGCAACAAGGGCAAGCCCTGGTACTGCTTCAACACCCACAACGCCAAGCAGAGGATGACCCTCACCGACGGCACCGAGCTGTCGCCGGCCCTGGGCATCGGCGCGTTCGTGGAGAAGACCCTGGTACACGCCGGACAGTGCACAAAGGTCAACCCGGCGGCCCGACCGGCGGCCGTGGGTCTGCTCGGGTGCGGGGTGATGGCCGGCCTCGGCGCGGCGATGAACACCGGCGGGGTGACCCGGGGCGACTCCGTCGCGGTGATCGGCTGCGGTGGGGTCGGTGACGGTGCGGTGGCCGGTGCGGTGCTGGCCGGCGCGACCACGATCATCGCGGTCGACACCGACCCCCGGAAGCTGGAGTGGGCCAGGGGGTTCGGCGCCACCCACACCGTCAACGCCCGCGAAACCGACCCGGTCGAGGCGATCAAGGCCCTGACCGGCGGGTTCGGGGCGGACGTGGTGGTCGACGCGGTCGGCCGCCCGGAAACCTGGCAGCAGGCGTTCTACGCCCGTGACCTGGCCGGCACGGTGGTCCTGGTCGGGGTGCCGACACCGGAGATGAAGGTCCCCGAGTTGCCGCTGCTGGACGTCTTCGGGCGCGGTGGGGCGCTCAAGTCGAGCTGGTACGGCGACTGCCTGCCCAGCCGCGACTTCCCCCTGCTCACCGAGCTGTACCTGCAGGGCCGGCTGGACCTGGACAGCTTCGTCACCGAGGAGATCGCCCTGGAGCAGGTGGAGGAGTCCTTCGCCCGGATGCACCGGGGCGACGTACTCCGCTCTGTGGTGATCTTCTGATGGCGACCCGGATCGATCACGCGGTCACCTCGGGCACCTTCTCTCTCGACGGTCAGACCTTCGACGTGGACAACAACGTCTGGGTGATCGGGGACGACCACGAGTGCGTGGTGGTCGACGCCCCGCACGACGTGGAGACGATTCTGCGTACGGTCGGCGACCGGCGGGTACGGGCGATCCTGGCCACCCACGCCCACGACGACCACGTACGCGTCGCGCCGGAACTGGCCGAGGCGACCGGTGCACCGGTGCTGCTGCACCCGGACGACCGGGTCCTCTGGGACCAGGTGCACCCGGATGTCGTGCCCGATGGTGAGCTGTCCGACGGGCAGACGCTCGAGGTGGCAGGGGTGGTGCTCACCGTCCTGCACACGCCGGGGCACAGTCCGGGGACGTGCAGCTTCCACGTACCCCGGCTCGGTGCGGTGTTCACCGGGGACACCCTCTTCGCCGGTGGCCCGGGGGCGACCGGGCGGTCGTTCAGCGACTTCGGCACCATCGTCGCCTCGATCCGGGACCGGCTGCTGGGACTGCCACCGGAGACCGTGGTGCACACCGGCCACGGCGACCGTACGACGATCGGCGACGAGGCGCCGCACCTGGAGGAGTGGCTGGCCCGAGGCCACTGAGGCGGGGCGTACCGCTCAGGTTTTGAGGGGGCGCTGCTCAGGCGTTGAGGTAGGTGAGCACGGCCAGGACCCGCCGGTTGTTGTCGTCCGAGGGTGGCAGACCGAGTTTGCCGAAGATGCTGTTGATGTGTTTGCTGACGGCCTTCTCGGTGACGAAGAGCCGTCCGGCGACCGCCGCGTTCGAGAGTCCCTCGGCCATCAGGCCGAGGACCTCGCGCTCGCGCGCGGTCAACCCGGCGAGCGGTTCGTCGCGGGTACGCCGGGCCAGCAATTGGGCCACCACCTCGGGGTCCATCACCGTGCCGCCGGAGGCGACCTGGCGTACCGCGTCGACGAACTGCCCCACATTGGACACCCGGTCCTTGAGCAGGTAACCCACTCCACCGCTGCGGTCGGAGAGCAGTTCGCGGGCGTAGAGCTGCTCGACGTGCTGGGAGAGCACCAGTACGGGAAGGCCGGGGACCTGCGCGCGGGCTCCGATCGCGGCCTGCAACCCCTCGTCGGTGAACGTCGGCGGCAGCCGTACGTCGACCACGGCCACGTCGGGCCGGTGGGTGGTCAGCGCCGGGAGCAGGGCGGGACCGTTGTCGACCGCCGCGACGACCTCGAAGCCGAAGGCGGTGAGCAGCCGGGTCAGGCCGTCCCGGAGGAGGGCCAGGTCTTCCGCGATGACAACTCGCACGAGAGCTCCATGGTGACGACGGTCGGTCCACCGGGCGGGCTGGTGACGGTCATCATGCCATCGAACGCGGCCAGGCGACGCCCGATGCCGCGCAGGCCGGTGCCCCGGTCGGGGTCGGCGCCACCGTCCCCGTCGTCGCCCACCACGACCACGAGCCGGCCGTCGATGTGGGTCACCTCGATCCACGCCGTCCCGGCGCGGCTGTGCTTGGTCACGTTGGCCAGCGCCTCGGCGACGGCGAAGTACGCGGCCGACTCGACCGGCGCCGCTGGCCGTCCGGACAGGTCCACCCGGACCCGTACCGGCAACGGCACCGCCAGGGCCAGGGCCTGTACGGCACCGCTCAGCCCGCGCTCGGCGAGCACCGGTGGGTGGATTCCGCGTACCAGGTCGCGCAGTTCCACCAGGGCCCGGCCGCTGGCCTCCCGTGCCTCGCCCAGCAGCAGTCGGGCGGCCTGCGGGTCCCGGCCGACGAGTTCCTCGGCCAGCCCGATCGTCATGCCGACCGCCACGATCCGGGCCTGTGCGCCGTCGTGCAGGTCCCGTTCGATCCGGCGCAGCTCGGCGGCCTGCGCGTCGACCGTCTCGGCCCGGCTCTCGGTCAGGTCCCGTACCCGTCGGGTCAACGCGGCCGATCGGGTCGGTGCCAGCAGCCAGCGGGCGAAGAGTGCGTGTACGCGCAGCGCCAGGGGTGCCGCCGCCAGCCCGGTGACCAGGATGAGCACCCCCTGGGGGAAGACGAGGAGCCTGGTGGCCAGGTCGTCGACGGGCCAGGTGGCGGCGTACCCGAACGGGCCCAGCACCACCCCGAGCAGGACCGGTTCGAGTACGACGCCGAGCAGGCCGTACAGGATGAGCAGGGTGGGTACGAGCCCGAGGACCAGGCCCACCGGGATTCCGAGCAGCAGCCAGAGCAGGTCGCGCCAGGTCGCCGGATCGGTGACCGTGTGCCGGTAACGCTGCCACGGGTTCTGCCGCCCGGCCGGCTCCGGCCGGTAGGGGACCGGGATCGGGACCTGCGCCCACGTACCGGCGGACCGCCGCCGGAGGTTGGCGACCCGGCGTACGGCCGCCGTGACCACCGGTACGGCGAACAGGCCGACTCCCACCACCGTGGTCAGGAACGACAGCACCGACAGCACGAACAGGGCGATGTTCGCGGTGACGGCCAGGACGGCGTCGGGTAGCCCGCGCAGGGCGCAGAGCAGTCCGTGACGTCCCCACGGTCGCAGGGACCGGATCCAAGGGTGCAGAGTTCGGCTGGCCATGCGCCCAGTGTGGACGGTGTCGGCCGGGAGATCAGGGGTGTTAACACCACCGGGGTTCGGGACGTGCCACCCCTGTGCCCGCCGGCCGGATCGGATTGGCTCGAAGCCATGAACAGAACGAGCGCTTTCTTCCGGGCCGTACTCGGCCTGGCCGTCATCTCCACCGTCCTCACCGGGACCGGCACCGCCTCGGCGGGACCGCCGGACGCCGGGCGGGACCCGGCTGTGGTCCGTACCGACAGCGGTCCGGTGCGGGGTGTGGTCGCCGACGACCACCGGTCGTTCCTCGGCATCCCGTACGCGGCGCCACCAACCGGCGAGCTGCGCTGGAAGTCGCCGCGTCCACCGGCGAACTGGACCGGCGTACGCGACGCGTTGGTGGCCGGTGCCGCCTGCGCCCAACCCGCCGGGATCCCGATGGGGCGCCCGAGCACCGCCGAGGACTGCCTCTTCGTCAACGTGACCACACCGGACCGGACCACCGGCAGGCGGCTGCCGGTGATGGTCTGGCTGCACGGCGGCAGCCTGAAGTACGGTGCCGGCGACATCTACGGCGCCCGGTCCCTGGCCGTACGGGGCGATGTGGTCGTCGTGTCGGTCAACTACCGGCTCGGCATGCTCGGCTTCCTGGCCCATCCGGCACTCGAAGCCGGCGCCTCCGCCTCCGGCAACTTCGGCATCGAGGACCAGCAGGCGGCCCTGCGTTGGGTACGCCGCAACGCGACCGCCTTCGGGGGCGACCCGGGCAACGTCACGCTGTTCGGCGAGTCGGCCGGCAGCTTCAGCACCTGCGCCCACCTGGCCGCACCGGCCTCGGCGGGCCTCTTCCACCGGGCGATCATGCAGAGCGGTCCCTGCACCGCCGGCTGGTCGCCGTCCACGCCGTCCTCGTTACGGCCACGCGAGATGGCCAGGAGCGAAGGGCTCTCGGTGGCGC
This sequence comes from Micromonospora sp. NPDC004704, assembly GCF_053601675.1. Lineage (NCBI taxonomy): Bacteria > Bacillati > Actinomycetota > Actinomycetes > Micromonosporales > Micromonosporaceae > Micromonospora > Micromonospora sp. NPDC004704. The sequence goes on from NZ_JBSGCD010000013.1 coordinate 181,550, forward strand.
GGGACCTGGGGTGCGCCGATCCGGCCACCGCCGCGTCCTGCCTGCGTCGTACGGACGTGGCCGAGTTGCTGGACAAGAGTGACCCGATCGAGTTTGGTCCGGTGCTCGGTGGTCCGGTCCTGCCCGTCGACACGGCCCGTGCCCTGGCCGCCGGCCACTTCAACCGGGTGCCGGTGATCCACGGCGGCAACCGTGACGAGGAACGGCTGCGGGTGTGGGGGATGGAGGTACGCGGCGACAACTGCGGACCCGGGGTGCCGTCCTTGCCCGGTCGGCCCAACGAGTGCCCGCTCACGGCGGACCAGTACCGCGACGAGTTGGACGAGCTGTTCGGTGCCGACGCGGCGAAGGTGCACCGGCGCTACCCGAGCGAGGCGTACGAGTCGCCGAGTGTGGCGCTCGGTGCCGTACTGACCGACTCGATCTGGTCCAGGCCGATCCTCGACACGGTGAGGACCCTGGCCCGGCACACCCCCACGTACGCCTACGAGTTCGCCGACGACCGGGCCCCGTTCTTCGTCGGCGCGCAGGAGCCCGGCTTTCCGCTGGGGGCGTTCCACACCTCGGAACTGCCGTACCTGTTCGGCGTCGACTACGCGGCACCGCTCACCGACGCCCAGGCCCGGTTGGCGGAGCAGATGATCGGCTACTGGACGCGCTTCGCGCACACCGGGAACCCGAACGGCGGGGGTGCGCCGTACTGGTCCGAGTTCTCCGGGGAGCGGGTGCAGTCCCTGGCGCCCGGAGCCGTGGGGCCCGTCGACTTCGGTCGGGCGCACCGGTACGACTTCTGGCGGTCCCTCGACAACTGAACGCCCGGTCTACGTCCCCCGGTGGCTGCCACCGGGGGACGTACCGCCGTCCGGCGAGCCGTGGTCGTCGGGTGAGCCGTGGTCGTCGGGTGAGCCGTGGTCGTCGGGTGAGCCGTGGTCGTCGGCCGATTCGTGGTCGTCGTCCGGGCGGACGAAGAACCGGGTGAGGGTGCTGCTGGCGAAGGTGGCGCCGAGGGCGCTGCCTGCGGCGATGCCCCAGCCGAGCGGGCCGAGCGGGGTGCAGCCGAAGAACTGGCTCACCCCAGGGGTCTGGATCACCCCGGCCAGGACCGCCAACGAGCCCGCGGTCGAGACGAGTACGGCAGGGCTGGCCCCGCCGTCCACGACGGTCTGGCCGAGTTGGGTGCCGACCAGCGAGGCGAGCGCGATGGTCCCGGCGCGGCGCTGCCGTCCGGTGTACCGGGCCAGGGTCCAGCCGGCGGTGGCGCCGAGGGTGGTGGTCGCGGCCCGGGAGGCGATCTCCCGGTTCAGGCTGCCGCCGAGCGAGCTGTCCGGTCCTTCGAGCAGCAGGCCGTCGGTGGCGTCCGGGTTGGGTGCCCGGATCGCGATCGCCATCGCGGGGGCCAGGTCGGTGAGCAGGTTGACCAGCAGGAGCTGTCGACCGTTGAGGGCGGATCGGCCGGTGGTGGCGGCGGTCAGCACGCTGAACGCGATCTCGCCGAGGTTGCCGCCGACCAGGATGCTCAGCGCGTGGCGTACCGAGGACCACATGGCCCGGCCCTCGACCAGGGTGGCAATGATCGTTTCGAGTCGGTCGTCGGTGACCACCAGGTCGGCGGCGGCGCGGGCGGCGGGGGTGCCGCGTTGACCGAGCGCGATGCCGACGTCGGCGAGCCGGATCGCGGGGGCGTCGTTGGCCCCGTCACCGGTCATCGCGACCACCCGCCCGGCCTGTTGCAGGGCCTGGATGATCCGTACCTTGTGGGCCGGGGTGCACCGGGCGACCACGTCCGTACGGGCCAGTCGCTCGGCGAGCGCCGCGTCGTCGAGCCGGTCGAGTTCGGTGCCGGTGGCGACCCGCTGCTCGGTGTCGTCGGTGCTGATGATCGAGGCGATCGCGGCGGCGGTGCCCGGATGGTCGCCCGTGATCATGATGGTGTGCACACCGGCCTGCCGGATCCGGGCGACCGCGGGTGCCGCGCTGGCCCGTACGCCGTCGGCCAGGGTCAGACAGCCGACGAAGGTCAGGTCGGTGACGTCCGCGTCGGTGACCGAGTCGTGATCGAGCACCCGCTCGGCGACCGCCAACACCCGCTGTCCGGCTCCCGCGTGCCGGCCCATCATCTCCTGGAGCGCCTCCCGGCCGGCGTCGTCCAACGCCTCGTCGCCGTTGCGGGTCCGCTTCCGTCCGCACCGGGGCAGGATCGTCTCCGGTGCCCCCTTCACGCTGAGCAGGTACGTCTGGTGCCGGTTGCCGACCGTGGCGTGGTAACCCCGGGACGGCTCGAACGGCAGCGCGGCGGCGTACCGCCAGCTACGGCAGCCGGTGGTCGGCTGGACCTCGGCGGTCTGCGCCCCGACCAGCACCGCCCGGTCGGTCTGCCCGCTGAGCTGCTCCGGCTGGTCCGCCTCCGGGGTGGCACGCAGGGCGGCGGCGAGGACGTGGCGCAGCGTACGGTCGAGCGCGTCGACCTCGGCGTACCGCTCGCTGTCGGCGACCCCGGCGAGCCGCAGGTGACCCTCGGTCAGTGTTCCGGTCTTGTCGAAGCAGAGCACGTCGACCCGGCCGAGGGCCTCGATCGTGCGTGGGTTGCGGACCAGTGCCCCATGGTCGGCCAGTCGCCGGGCGGCGGCCAGTTGGGCCGCGCTGACCAGGAACGGCAGCCCCTCCGGCACCGACGCCACGGCGAGGTTCGCGGCGGTCGCGGCCGTTTCGGCCAGCGGTACGCCCCGGAACAGTCCCGCCCCGGCGACCGCCATCGCGGCACCGGCGGCGACCGGGATGGTGGCCTTGGTCAGCTTGGTCAGCCGGGCCTCGACACCGCTGCCCGGCGGCGCCTGGCGGGCCAGCGCCATCCCCCGCCCCACCTCGGTGTCGGACCCGGTCGCGACCACCACCGCGACGCCCCGGCCAGCGGCGACGGTGGTTCCCTCGTAGAGCATCGAGTGCCGGTCGGCGACCGCCGCGGCGACCACCGACCGGGTGTCCTTCGTGACCGGCAGCGACTCGCCGGTCAGCGACGACTCGTCCGCCTCCAGCCCGGAGGCCTCCAGCACCCGGCAGTCGGCCGGGATGGCGTCGCCGGGTCCGACCAGGACGATGTCGCCGGTGACCAGGTCGTTCGCGGCGACCACCCGTTCCGCGCCGTCGCGCCGGACCCGGGCGGTGACCGCCGAACGGGACAGCAGCTCGGACAGCGACTTCTCCGTGTTGATCTGATGGATGGCGCCGACCAGTGCGGAGAGCCCGACCACGCCGCCGACCAGTGCGGCGTCCACCACCGAGCCGACCGCCGCGGAGAGGCCGGCCCCGGCGACCAGCACCGGGGTGAGCGGGTTGGCGAGTTCGTCGACGAAGGCCCGGCCGAGACTCATGCCCTGGTGGTCGTCCGCGCCGGTGTCGCGCCCGCGCCGTTGCGCCTCCTGCGAGCTCAGCCCGTCCGTGCCGGTGTCCAGGCGGGCGAGCACGGTCGGCACCGGCATCAGGTGCCACGGTGTGGCGACCCCGGTCGGTCGCGCGGTGCCGTGCGTGGGCAGCCGTTTGGCCCGCCAGATGCCGTTCGCCAGGGCCATCGCGCCGGCCAGGTTGACGCTGTTCATCGTCCGGCGGGGCAGCAGGTTCACCGGGGAGGTGAAGGCGGTCAGTGCGCCCAGGCTGGTGCCGGCCGCGGCCAGGGCGATGTTCTGCCGGGTCAGCATCTTGGCCACGCCGACCGCCTCGACGATGAACGCGGGCACCTCCAGGTCCGCGCCGACCAGCAGGTGCGCGCCCCACGGCGGGGATCCCGCCGGGTGCCAGATGCCCAGTCCGCAGTCGGCCGCACCGAGTGCCCGCCGGTCGCCGGAGACGAGCATGACCATCGCCCCTTCGGCCTGCAACGACCGGATCGACGCGGTCAGGTCGGCGCCGCCGGGCACCACGGCGTCGGCGAAGTCGTACCGGTCCGCGTCGGCGCTCGCCACGACCAGCCGTACGCCGACCCGGCGGGTCGCCGACGGCAGGGCGTCGACGCCGGGTGCCGGCTCCGGTTCGTACTTGACCGCCGCCGCGAGTTCACCGCCGTGGGCCAGCCCGAGCACGGTGCCACCGGAGTCGAACAGCCGGCTCGCCTCGGGGTGGTCGTTCGGCGCGGCCAGGCCGAGTTCGGCGAAGGGGCCGAGCCGCCAACCGTCCGCCTGGCGCAGCTCGTCCGGGGCGGTCGGGTCGAACAGGGCGAACGCCTGGGCGGCGACCTCCTCCGGGTCGCCGGCCAGCGGCACCAGGTCGGTCAGGGTGCCCCGGTTGGAGTGCAGCACCGACTCGTCCAGCACCAGGGTGTCGACCCGGTCGAGTTCGCGCAGCACCGAACGGTCCATGGCGATCACGCCTCGGGCGGCGAGCGCCCGGCCGAGCTGGGCGGCGTAGCTCTCGCGGCCGTCGAACGGTGCGTTGGACAGGCCGGACATGGCCAGCGCGGCAGCCCGCTTGGGGCCGGCGAACGGCAGGGCGGTCGCCCCGGCCAGGACACCGGCGGTCAGCATCCGGGCGACGTACCGCTCCAGTGGGCCGTCCGGTTTGGGGCGGGGCCGTCCGTCGAGCAGGGGGCCGGCCGAGGCCAGTTCGGGCGTACCGGCGAGCCGGGGTTCGGCCTCCTGCCAGGCGGTGAGCTGGGCCCGAGCCTCCTGCCACTGCAACACCCGCTGCGCGCCGTCGAGCAGGATGCCCGCCCACCCGCCGGTCAGGCCGAGCGCCAGCGCCTCGGCCAGCGGCAGGAACGAGTCCGCCCGGTGGTCGCCGCGCAGGCTCTGCCCGACCAGCGCGTGCAGCTTCGGGTGCATGTCGATCGCCTTGAGCAGCCCGGCGAACTCGCCCGGCAGCGGGGTGAAGGGCAGGATCCGGGTGGCCACGGTCAGCCCCAGGCCGAAGGCGTCGGCGGCCAGGGTGGAGACGGCGCGCCGGGTCCGTGGGCCTTCCTCCGGCGGGTGCGGTTGCCGGTCGTCGGGATGGTGCTCGCAGTCATCGGTTCGTTCGGTCGCGACGATCGCCGCGATCAGGTCCCGCAACCGGGGTGCGGGGTCGTCGACCGCCACGACCACCCGACCGGTGGGTGCGTTGACCCGGGCCCAGCGCACTCCGGGGATCCGTTCGAGCGCTTCCTCCACCCGGTGGGCGAGCCGTTCGCTGCCGGGTTGGGCGACACCGCGTACCTCGATGTGGTGGCGGCCGGGTCGGGACCGTACCCCGCGTTGGGTGAGTCCGGCGGCGCGCGCACCCTGCCCGGCCAGGGCTCCCGCCCGGTTGGCCAGCTCCTGGGCACCTCGGGAGACACCGCTGAGCAGGTTCGAGACGGTTGGCGTCGGCAGGGCTCCGGTGAGGTTCAGTCCGAACGGCGTCATCGAGCCGCGCGGATGACGGCTTCGTGCCGCTGCGACTGCTGTCGACTCCTGATGCTCGTGTACGCCATATCGCCCCCCGGATCCACGGTCGGCCCTGGCTTCCCAGGTGTGGGTACGTTATGCGTGCCAAGGTGGCGAAGTTTCCTGGTTTTCGCCCCGCCCCGGCGCATGGACGCGGTCGACGGTGGAATGCCAACCGGCACACGTCGACCCTGGGAGGCAGCCATGAACATCAGCGTCCTGCATGACCCGCGCAAGGTGGTCGAGTTGTACGCCGGCAGGGTGCGGATCCCCGGTTTCGGTGAGATCGCGGCCCCGCCGCCCGACAAGATCGCCTACTACGCCGGTCTCGGCCTGCTCGCCGCCCTCCAGATCATCGAGTGGCCGCTGGCCCTGGTGATCACCGCCGGTCACCTCATCGCCGACCAGCACTTTTCCGGGTTGGCCAAAGGATTAGGCGAGGCCTTGCAGCAGGCGTAGCGGCTTCGGTACGCGCCCGGCCCGGCCCGATTCGGCTTGACCTGAACCCCGGTTCATGTTCGATGCTGGTGCCTCGCGACCGGTCGACCACCGGCCGGAGTGGAAGGGGCGCCGCCTCATGATCGAGTTGTCCCGGTGACCGCGCTGCTGGCACCGACGCCGTCGGCGGAGGGACTGTTCGACCGGCGGTTCCGGGGGCTGAGCGTGGGCATGGTGGCGCTCATCTCGCTGCTCGCGTTCGAGGCGCTCGCGGTCGCCACCGCGATGCCGACCATCGCGCACGCCCTGGACGGGTTGCGGCTGTACGCGCTCGCCTTCGGTGGGCCGGCCGCCGCCGGTGTGGTCACCATGGTCGTCGCCGGCATGTGGAGCGACGCGCGTGGCCCGGCAGCCCCGGTACGGCACGGCGTCGCCTGGTTCGTGGTCGGTCTGGTGGTCGCCGGTACCGCCCCGAACATGGTGCAGTTCGTGATCGGGCGGGTGTTGCAGGGGCTCGGTTCGGGCCTGCTCATCGTGGCGCTCTACGTGGTGGTGGCGCGGGTCTACCCGGAGGCGTTGCACCGGCGGGTCTTCGCCGCGTTCGCCGCCGCCTGGGTGGTCCCGTCGCTGGTCGGACCGGCGATTGCCGGCCTGATCGTGCAGTACGCCGGCTGGCGCTGGGTGTTCCTCGCCGTACCGGCGTTGGCGGTGCCGGCGGTGCTGCTGATCCGCCCGGCCCTGCGCGGGATGGGCGACCAGCCGGCGCGTCGACTGGTGCCCGGCTCGGTACGCCGGATCGGCTGGGCCTGCGGGGCCGCGGTGAGCGCCGGACTGCTGCACGTCGGGGGGCAGCAGCACGGCACTCTCGAGGTCGTGTTGATCGTGTCGGCCCTCGCCGGCCTGGGGTTGTGCGTACCCCGGTTGTTGCCGGCCGGAGTGCTCCGGGCGGCGCGCGGGCTGCCGACGGTGATCGCGTTGCGCGGGCTGGCCGCGGCGGCGTTCGTCGGGGCGGAGGTGTTCATCCCGCTGCTGCTCACCCGGGAGCGGGAACTCGCCCCGGCGCTCGCCGGTGCCGCGCTCGCGGCCGGTGCCGTCTCCTGGTCGCTCGGCTCGTGGGTGCAGGGGCGGGTCCGGCAGCCGAGGTCGCGGGCCACCCTGCCCCGGGTCGGGTTGCTGCTGATGGCCGCCGGTATCGCCGCCGCCGCGCCGCTGATGCTGGCCACGGCGGTGCCGGTGGTGCTGGGCATCGTCGCCTGGGCGGTGGCGGGGCTCGGGATCGGACTGGCCTACCCGTCGATCTCGGTGCTGACCCTGGAGCTGTCCGAGCCGCAGGAGCAGGGGCGCAACAGTTCGGCACTCCAGCTCAGCGACTCGTTGTCGGGTGCGACCGTACTGGCGTTCACCGGGGGGTTGCTCGCCGCGACGACCGCACCGGGGCCGGGTACGTACCTGGCCGGGTTCGCGGTCGCCACCGGTCTGGCGTTGCTGGGTGGGCTGGTCGCCGGCCGGGTGAACCCGCGCACCTGAGTGCGGCCCGGCTCGGCGGCCCGGCTCGGCGGCTCAGTTCTCCGGCCAGGTGCGCAGCGACCGGTCGAGGGCGTCGACCAGCAGGTCGTAGGACCGGTTCAGGTCCTGGGGCAGCCCGAAGCCGTGGGCCGCCTCCAAAGTGACGAATCCGTGCAGGGCACTGCGCAGTGCCCGGGTCGCGTCGACCGCCCGGTCGCCCTCCAGGCCGTACGCGGCGAGCACCGCGAAGACCACCCGTACGCTCCGTTCGGCGGCGGCGACGTGCGCCGGATGGCCCGGATCGGGTGCCCGCAGGGTGGCCGCGTAACTGCCCGGGTGGGTACGCGCGTACTCCCGGTACGCCGAGGCCATCGCCCGTACGGCGGCGGTGCCGGATAGCCCGACCGTGGCGTCGGTGAGTCGTTCGGTCAGTTCGGTCAGTGCCCGGATGGCGAGCTGCTGCGCGAGCCCGTCCAGACCCCGTACGTGCTTGTAGAGGCTGGGCAGGGTGACGCCGAGCTGCTGCGCGACGGCGGCGAGGGTGAGCCGGTCGAGTCCGTGCTCGTCGGCGACCCTGGCCGCTTCGGCGACGACGATCGCGGGGGTGAGGCCGGCTCTAGGCATTCGTGCTGATCCGGTTGATGAAGGCGACCAGCGCCGGGTTGACCAGTTCGGGGTACTCGGTCATCGGATAGTGGCCGCTGTTCGGCACCAGCATCAGTTCGCCGTCCAGCCGTTCGGCCGTGTACCGGGCCTCGCCCGCCGGGTCGGTGAAGTCCGGGTCCTTCTCACCCATCACCACCAGCGCGGGAGCCCGGACCGCGTCGAGCCGTCCCTCGACCACGGCGTGCGACAGCTTGGTGGTCTTGACGAACGAGCGCCAGTGGTCGCCCCGCCGGAAACTCGCCGCGACCTCGGCCAGGTGTTCGGCCTGGTCCGCCGGGGTCCGTCCGGGGTAGAGCGTCTTGAGGTACATCCGCCAGGCGGCCGGTCCCCAGGGCTTGAGCAGCAGGAGCCGCATGGCGAGTCCCATGACCGGGTTCAGCTTCGGGTCCCGGACGAACGCGCCGAGCAGCGCCAGCCCGGTCACCTTGGTTGGTTCGGCCGCGGCGGCGAGGATCGCGGCGCTGCCGCCCATCGAGTTGCCGACCAGGAACGCCGGTCCGCCGAGGTGGTCGACGAGGGCCAGGGCGTCGCTGGCCAGTGCCTCGTCGTCGTGGTCGCGGAAGCCGTCGTCGCTGTCGCCGTGGCCGCGCAGGTCCATGACGGCGACCCGGTAGCCGGCGTCGACCAGGACGGGTTCGGTAAACCGGTATACCGAGCGCAGCTCGCCCATGCCGGGTAGGCAGATGACCAGGGGACCTTCGCCCCGCACCGTGTACGCGATCCGGCCTTCGCCGCGATCAAGGAAGTTAATCGTCATAGCTGCAAAGTTAATGTCATTAACCAGATTCGTCAACTGTGAAGCGGCTCACCGTCACGGATCGATCGGTCGCCCCGTCCCATCCCCGGAAGGGAGCACACGATGAAGGTTCTGGTCACCGGCGCCAGCGGCACGCTCGGCCGGGCGGTCGTACCGCGCCTGCTGGCCGCGGGGTTCGACGTACGAGGAATGAGCCGGCGGCCGCAACCGGCCACGGACGGGGTCGAATGGGTGGTTGCCGACCTCGCCGCCGGCACCGGCGTCGACCTGGCGGTCACGGGCGTGGACGCGGTTGTCCACCTGGCCTCCGCGACGAGGTCGACGAGCGCCCGGGTCGACGTGGCCGGGACCCGCCGGCTGGTCACCGACGCCGCCGAGGCCGGGGTACGGCACCTGCTGTACGTCTCGATCGTCGGCATCGACCAGGTGCCCCTGCGGTACTACCGGCTCAAGCTCGCCGCGGAGCAGGTGGTGGCCGCCGGTGCGGTGCCCTGGAGCATCCTGCGGGCCACCCAGTTCCCGCAGTTGCTGGACCAGCTCCTGGGCGGCGCCAGCCGGCTCGGGCCGGTGCTCGGCGACCGCGCCCTGCTCGCCCAGCCGGTCGACCCGCGCGACGTGGCCGGCCGGATCGCGGACCGGTTGGCCGCCGGCCCGAGTCGGACCATCGAGGAGTACGGCGGACCGCAGGTGCTCCGGTACGACGAGGCCGCAGCAGCCTGGCTGACCGCCCGGGGCCGGCGCCGCCCGATGCTGTCGATCCGGTTCCCGGGCACGTTCGGCCGGACGGTACGCGCGGGTGCGCTGACCACCACCGCCACCCCGACCGGCACCCTGACCTGGGCCGACTACCTCGCCGACACGTACGGGGGATCAGCCGGTAAATGAGGGTTTCTCGGACAATCCGTCGTCCTAACGTGAACCCATGCTTCAATTCGCTGCCGCACTGCTGCTGTACGTCTGCGGGTTCCCCTGCCTCTACGGCGTGATGCGCATCGCCGTACGCCACGGTTTGCAGGATGTGGCCAAGGCCCGACAGGAGAACGCCGCCGAGCAGGCCGCCGAGCGGGCCCGGCTGGAGGAGCGCACCTTCGCCCGGGAGAACGCCTTCCTCACCGGTAGCTGACGACGCTCACCACCTGTGCCCGGCTCGGGCGCCGGGTCGGGTGGGCGCAGGCCGTCCCGCGGTGCGAGGATCGAGCCGTGATGGGGACCCTGCAGACGGAACCGGCCCGTACCCGCCTCGACCTGCTCGCCCCGCCGGTGGCGGTGGCCGTACAGGGCTGGCCGGCGGATGGTTCGGTGCCGGTGGACGACATCCTGGTCGCGCCGATCGACGCCACGCTCGCCGACACCGCCGCCTTCTGTGCCGCGTACGAGGTGGGGTTGGACGTCTCAGCCAACTGTGTCGTGGTGGCCGGCAAGCGGGACGGTGTGACCCGCTACGCCGCCTGCATGATCCTGGCCACCACCAGGGCGGACGTGAACGGTGTGGTCCGCCGCCAGCTCGACGTACGCAAGGCGAGCTTCGCCCCGATGGACGACGCGGTCAGCCTCACCGGCATGGAGTACGGCGGCATCACCCCGATCGGGCTGCCGTCGGAATGGCCGATCCTGGTCGACGAGCGGGTCATCGACACCAAGTACGTGATCATCGGTTCCGGCGTACGGCACAGCAAGATCGCGGTGCCCGGTCGGGCCCTGGCCACCCTGCCCAACGCGCGCGTGGTCCCGGACCTGGCCCGACCGGCCGCCTGACCCGCCCGCACCGGTCACACTGCGCAAACCACCGCCTTTCCCCCGCCGACCCGTCGATCATGAAGTTAGCGACGGGATCGGGCTGATTTCCGGTCGCTAACTTCATGGTCAACTTCGCTCGACGGGGCAGGACGGAGTGTTGCGCGCGTTGGTAGGGGTACCGCTCAGTTCGTACATCGAATTTGATGTACACGCTCGACGCGTTATACGTCCTGCCCGCGCCAACAGCGATCGTCCACCCGAACCGTGCGGTCGCGTACCTCAATTGCCCAGGCGAGTTGGGCGCACCCGGTATCCGTGCACTGCCAGCAGGTGCCCGGCTTCCAGATGTTTCCACCGGGCTGGTGCTGACGCCACGTCCGGTCGGCGGCGAGCCGGAGCGTGCCCCGGTCCATCGGTTCGTCGTGCCGACTCACTCCGCCGACGCCGCTCGTGCCAGCGGTTCCCAGTAGACGTACGCATGGCTACAGGGTGAGGTGCAGTCGGACGTCGGCCACTCGCACTCCAACAGGTGCCCGGTGACCCAGACGCCCGGAGCGTCCTCGGGTGCGCCCATCCTTGATGGCCAGACGGCGCACCGGCAGCCAAAGATCGCAGCGCGTCAATACTGTTTCACGTGCAACAGGTGAATGTGCCGGTCAGACGGCTGCTTCGCGCTGGGCCACCTCGGCCAGTGCGGCGAGCAGGGTCTCCGTCTCCTGGGCGCCGGTGACGGCGTACTTGCCGGCGAGGACGTAGGTCGGCACGCTGCTGATGCCCAACTCGCGGGCCTCGTTGAGGGCTGCCCGTACCTCTGCGGTGCCGGCGGTGGAGTCGAGGAACTCCCGTACCTCGGTCTCGTCCAGCCCGACCCCGGCGGCGACGGTGGCGAGCGACGCGGTCGACCCGACGTCGACCCCGTCGACGAAGTGGGCCCGGTAGAGGGCGTCGATCATCTCGCTGTCCAGCCCGCGCTGCCCGGCGAACCAGATCAGCCGGTGCGCGTCGAAGGTGTTCGCGGCCAACGCGTGGTCGTAGTGCAGGACCAGTCCGGCCCCGGCGGCGACATCCACCACCCGGTTGATCATCTGCTCGGCGCGCTGCCGGCCACCGAATTTCGCGCCCAGTGCGTCCAGCACCGGCAGCGGCTCGGGCACCGGCGACGGGTCGAGCTGGAACGGCCGCAGCCGGACCGTCACCTCGCCGTCGTAGGCCTTGAGCGCCTCTTCGAGCCGGGTCTTGCCGATGTAGCACCAGGGGCAGACGACGTCCGCATAGAGATCGATTTCCACGCTGTGGTCAACGCGCGGGGTCAGCCGATCTGTTCCCGTACCTGTCGCTTCAGTCGGGCCAGGATCGCGGTGCCGCCGCGTACCCGCAGCGGGCTGATCGCCTGGGCCAGGCCCATCCGCTGGTAAAGATCATCCGGTACGTCGAGCACCTCCTCGGCGCTCGCTCCGGCCAGCCCCTCGGCGAGGATGCCGGCGAACGCGCGGGTGGTCGGCGCCTCGGGCGGGCAGTCGAACCAGGTGTCGACCGTCCCCTCCGGGGTCACCTCGGCGCGGAGGAAAAACGAGGTCTGGCACTCCGGGACCTGCTCCATACCGGCGTGCCCGGCCAGCTCGGCCGGCAGCGGCGGAACCGCGTCGGAGTATTCGAGCAGCATCTCCAGCACCAGCTCACGTGGTGCGGAGGCGAACTCCTCGATGATCTCGTCAAGCTTCTTCGGAGCCATGACCTCCAGGTTACCCACGCCGGGAAGTGCCCCTTCCCCTAGCTGCTCGGGCTGGCCTCGCTGATGTCGCTCAACGCGGAGGACGGGTCGAGCTGCTGGGCCAGGTCACCCAGGGAGATGATGCCGACCAGTTGGCGGTCCACGTCACACACCAACACCCGGCGTACGGCCCGTTCCCGCATCAACCGGGCCGCCTCGGCCCCGGTCGAACTCTGCTCGATCATCACGATCTCCCGGGTGGCGATCGAGCCGAGCGTCGTCTTCGCCGGATCCTTGTGCTCGGCCACCGCCCGGACCACGATGTCCCGGTCGGTCACCATGCCGTACAGGTTCTGGCCGTCGGTCACCACGATGTCGCCGATGTCCGCGTCCGCCATCGCCCTGGCCGCCTCGTCGAGGTTCGTCTGCGCCGACAGATAGACGACCTTCCGGGTCATCAGGTCGGCGACCCGATAGCTGGTCATGAGAGCCTCCAGAAATTCTGTACGTACGTCGATATCCGTTCGGTACCCAGTGGCCGGATCGTCACACCCGGTTGGGATCCACGCCTCACCTGCTTGTCCGGGCTCGCCCGGTATCGTGTGCTGTTGCTGATCGCGTGAAAGGTGAACAGGTGAAATCCACCGAGTTGTCGATCTCCGGTGCCTGGGAGTTCGTGCCCCAGCAGTTTCCCGACAGCCGTGGCAACTTCCTCGTCTGGTACGACGCCGGCGCGTTCTCCGACGCGTTGGGTTTCGAGTTGTCCGTAGCCCAGACCAACCACAGCGTGTCCCGTCGCGGCGTGGTCCGGGGCATCCACTGGGCCGACGTACCGCCCGGTCAGGGCAAGTACGTCTACTGCCCCCAGGGCGCCCTGCTGGACATTGTGGTCGACCTGCGGGTCGGCTCGCCGACGTTCGGCCAGCACGAGGTCGTTCGCATGGACACGGTCGACTACCGGGCCCTCTACCTCTCCGAGGGGCTGGGCCACGGGTTCGTCGCGCTCGAGGACAACACCGTGCTGAGCTACCTCTGCTCGACCGGGTACGCCCCGAAGCGCGAGCGGATCGTCAACGTCCTCGACCCGGAACTCGCCCTGCCGATCCCGTCGGACATCACCCCGACCCTCTCGGAGCGGGACGCCGCCGGCCCGACCCTGGCCGAGCTGCGTGACGCCGGGCTGCTCCCGACGTACGACGAGTGCCTGCGCCACTACGCCTCCCTGCGCGCCGACCACCGGGGCTGACCACACCCACGGCTACCGTGGCGCTGGCCGGATCACAGGTCAGCGCCCGGCGACGCGGCGCAACCCGTCCTCGATCGCGGTACGCAGCAACTCGCCGTACCCGTCTGCGGGAAGCGCGTCGACGAGCTCCCGAGCCTGTTCGAAGGCGCGACGGGCCTGCTCAGGCTCGCCGAGCTGTTCACGGGCCAGGCCGACGCCGACGTACAGCGACGGGTAGAACGCGGCCACCCGTTCGTCCCCGACCCGGTCCGCCCGGCCCAGCGCCTCGGTGTTCCACCGGAGGACCTCCCTGGGATCGTCCTGCTGCCGGGCCAGGTAATGCGCCGCCACACAGGCGTCGTAGTCGTCGACGCTGGACGCCCAGGCCTGCTCGAACAGGGCGCGGGCGTCCGCCGGCCGCCCCTGCGCCTCGGCCCGCATACCGTCCTGGCACAACCTGAGCACCGGATTGTCGAGATCCATCGTTCGCCCGTCCTCGTTCCGAAGTGATCCGCCCGGCGGCACCGGAGTGGGCCGCCGGGGCGGATCATCGGCCCTCGACCAGGTCGAGGGTCAAGCCGAGGGACGCGGGCTCAGCCGCGCAACGCGGGCCCGGAAGGGCGAGGTGGGCTCGACCGCGCGACGCGGGCTCGGAGGGGCGACGCGGGCTCGACCGCAGGTTGCCGGTCAGGCGGGGCGGCCGGTGAGCTGGGCGACGATCTCGGCGACCGGCAGCTCGACCCGCTCCCCGCTGGCCCGGTCGCGCAGCTCGGCGTACCCGTCGGTCAGCCGGCGGCCGACCACGACGCTGCGCGGGATGCCGATCAGCTCGGCATCGGCGAACTTGACCCCGGCGGACACCTGCGACCGGTCGTCGACCAGCACCCGCAGGCCGGCGTCGGACAGCTCCCGGCCGAGGGCCAGCGCGGCATCCACCTGCGGCCCCTTCCCGGCCGCGACCACGTGTACGTCAACCGGCGCGACCGCCGCCGGCCACGCCAGACCCCGTTCGTCGTGGTGCTGTTCGGCGATGGCCGCGACCGCGCGGGACACCCCGATGCCGTAGCACCCCATGATCGGCCGCACCGGCTTCCCGTTCGGACCGAGTACGTCCACCGCGAACGCGTCGGTGAACCGGCGACCGAGCTGGAAGATGTGCCCGATCTCAATCCCCCGGCGGATCGTCAGCTCACCTGACCGGCAGGCCGGGCAGGGGTCACCGGCCCGGACCTCGGCCGCCTCGATCGTGCCGTCCGGGGTGAAGTCCCGCCCGCTGACCACGTTGACCGCGTGCCGCCCGGCCTCGTTCGCACCGGTCAGCCACGCCGTCCCGGTCACCACGCGGGGGTCCACCAGGTAGCGGATCCCGAGTTTCGCCAGCACCTGCGGCCCGATGTAGCCCCGGACCAGGTCCGGGTGGTCGGCGAACCCGTCGAAGAGCGTCGCGGTGTTCGGATAGAGCGCCACCTCGACCCGCTTCAGGTCCACCTCCCGGTCGCCGGGTACGCCGATCACCAGCAGCTCCGGCTCGGCGACCCCGACCCGGCGTACGGACAGGACGACGTTCTTCAACGTGTCGGCGGCGGTCCAGTTGTCCCGGCCACCCAACCTGCGGTCGTTTGCGACCTGCACCAACGCCTCGATCGTCGGCGTGTCCGGGGTGTCGTACACCTCGGCGGGCGGGAACGAGTCCACGTCGCCGGCGGCCGGCACCGGAGTGGTCACCGCCTCGGTGTTCGCCGCGTAGTGGCAGGCGGTGCAGCCGACGAAGGTGTCCTCACCGACCGGTGTCGCGGCCAGGAACTCCTCCGAAGCCGACCCACCCATCGCACCCGACGAGGCGGCGACGATCGTGTAGTCCAGCCCGAGCCGGTCGAAGATCCGCTGGTACGCCATCCGATGCTGGTCGTACGCGGCCTGCAACCCGGCCTGGTCCAGGTCGAACGAGTAGGCGTCCTTCATGAGGAACTCCCGCCCGCGCAGCAGCCCGGCCCGGGGCCGCGCCTCGTCCCGGAACTTCGTCTGCACCTG
The DNA here is from genome assembly GCF_053601675.1 of Micromonospora sp. NPDC004704. Taxonomy (NCBI): domain Bacteria; kingdom Bacillati; phylum Actinomycetota; class Actinomycetes; order Micromonosporales; family Micromonosporaceae; genus Micromonospora; species Micromonospora sp. NPDC004704. The sequence continues at coordinate 197,011 of NZ_JBSGCD010000013.1, forward strand.
GTAGAGGATCACCGGAAAGTCCCGGTACGAGCTGAACAGGTCCTTCACCAGCAGCGCGAACATCTCCTCGTGCGTCGGCGCGAGCAGGTGCTCGGCACCCCGCCGGTCCTTGAGGGTGAAGATGTCGTCGCCGTACTCGGCCCACCGGCCGCTCGTCTCGTACGCCTCACGGGGCAGCAGGGCGGGAAAGTGCAGCTCCTGGCCACCGATCGCGGCCATCTCGTCGCGTACGACCTGGGCCACCCGGTCCAGCATCAGCTTGCCCAGCGGCAGCCACGTGTAGCCGCCCGACGCGGCCCGCCGGATGTAGCCGGCCCGGACCAGGAGCCGGTGGCTCGGCACCTCCGCGTCCGCCGGATCCTCCCGGAGCGTACGAAGGAACAGCGTGGACATCCGAAGCAGCATCCAGGCAGCCTGGCATGTCGCAAACCCGACGTCCAAGCATTTCGGTACGACCGGCAACCTCGCGTCGCAAGGTCGCGTCTTGGGTGGCATGACTTGCCCACGTTCCACTACCCCAAGGATCGGTTCGGGTGGATCCCTCACTTAGCGAGTTCGACAACTTCGTCCGCACTCGTACCCCGGCGCTGCTGCGCTCGGCGTACCTGCTGACCGGCGACCAGCACCTGGCCGAGGACCTCGTCCAGTCGGCGCTGGCCCGTACGCACCGCGCCTGGCGGGGCCTGCACCAGACCGGGAACGCCGAGGCGTACACCCGCAAGACCATGTACCACCTGCAGGTCTCCTGGTGGCGGCGACGCCGGGTGGCCGAGTCGATGACCGGTGAGATGCCCGAGCCGCGCCGGGACGCCTCCACGGACCACGCCCACCAGACCGCGTTGCGGCTCTCCCTGCGGGCGGCGCTGCTGAAGCTCTCCGCGAAGCAGCGGGCGGTCCTGGTGCTGCGGTTCTTCGAGGACCGCTCCGAGGCCGAAGCCGCCGACCTGCTCGGCGTCTCCGCCGGCACGGTCAAGAGCCAGACCTCCCGGGCACTGGCCCGACTGCGCGCCGTCGCCCCCGAACTTGCCGACATGTACCTCCTGGAAGGGAGCGTTCGATGAACATGGACCGTCTTCGCAGCGACCTGGCCGACCTGGCGGAGGAGGTCGCGCCGGTGGACCTGCGGGACCGGACCCTGCGTACCTCGCGCCGCATCGGCGTACAGCGGACCCTGGCCTCCTCGGCCGCGGCCCTGGTGATGATCGGTGCCGCGACCGGCACCGCGTTCGCCTTCTTCCCCCGTGGCGATGTCGGTCCGGCACCGGCCGCGACGACGCCACCGGCGGTCGTCACCCCGACCCCCACGCCGATGCCGAGCGTCACCGTCACCGAACCCGTCAACCTGGCCCCGCTGACCGTCTCCGAGATCGAGAACGGGTCGTTGACCCTTCCGGACTGGGGAACCGACGTCTGCCCGACCGGAACGTTCCGCTTCGCCAAGGGCAACCACGTCTACCTGCCCCAGCCCGACTCTCCGATGGCGTTCGCGATCCTGGGCGAGCCGGTGCCGGTCGACGTGGACGGCGACGGCGTCAACGAGATGGCCGCCGAGATCGTCTGTAGCCCGCACGCGGTGACCGCGCAGCAGGTGCTCGTGTTCAAGCGGGCCGCCGACGGTGGTGTGCAGACCCTCGGGCGGGTGACCTCGGTCCGGCCCCCGGCCAGGGGTGCCCTGCCGCAGGAGCTGATCCAGTCCGTGGCCGCCGGAGATGCCGGTACGGTCCGGGTCCAGTGGGCGGACCAGCAACCGTTCTCGCCGGCCGACCCGCAGTGGCGGGGCTACCGGTGGGTCGATGGGCAGTTCAAGCAGGTGAGCGGCCCGACCCGGTTCCCGACGGTGGACGCCGACGTCCGGGCGCAGGCGCAGCCGGTGGAGCTGAAACTGCTGAACGGCGCTTACGTGGGCGAGCTGAAGGTGACCGTGCACAACAACGGTCCGATGTCCGCGCAGTCGCTGGGGTTGCGTCTCACGCTTCCCGCCGGAGTCACCATGGCGAACCAGCGGGGAGGGACGATCGGCGAGTGTGGCTTCCACGATCAGGGGCCGCCGGCGGTCCTGTTGTGCGGACTGGCGACGCTCGCGCCGAACAAGAGCGTGACGGTCACCTTCACCCTCAGCTACGCGGGCCCGGCGACCAACCTGACCGGTTCGATCGCGGCGGAGACGGTCCAGGACACCAAGAACGCCAACGACAAGGTCGACTTCAACATCAAGGTCGTTCGTTGACCCCGGTCGTCCGGGCTGACTGAGCCCCGACGGAAAGTGGCGGTGCCGAGCAGTGTTGTCGGTGCCGCCACTTTTGGCGTACCCGGCGGTAACCTGGCCTGCCGAGGTGCAAGACTCCGATCGGACCCGGTGGAGGGTCACGGATTCAGGAGGGCGCGGATGCGCTGGCGCAGCTACGTGGCGGTGGGAGACAGCTTCACCGAGGGCATGGACGACGCGTACCCGGACGGCACCTACCGGGGGTGGGCCGACCTGGTCGCCGCCCGCCTGGCCGTCGAGGCCGGGCCCGATTTCGGGTACGCGAACCTCGCGATCCGGGGGCGGCTGTTCCCGAGTGTGGTGACCGAGCAGGTGCCCGCGGCTCTCGCCATGCGCCCCGACCTGGTCAGCTTCGCGGCCGGCGGCAACGACGTACTGCGGCGCAACTTCGACGCCGAGGCGTTGACCAGCCGGTTCGACCAGGTGATCCGGGACTTCCGGGAGGCCGGCGCGGACGTGCTGGTGTTCCGGTTCGCCGACATCGTGTCCCGGCTGCCGGGCCAGCGGATGATGGCTCCCCGGGTGGCGCTGCTCAACCGTGCCGTCGGTGAGACCGCCCAGCGGTACGGCGCCAAGCTGGTCGACCTCTTCGCCGACGACGTGTTCCAGCACCCGGAATTCTGGAGTGCGGACCGGTTGCACCTCTCCGCCGCCGGTCACCGCCGGGTCGCCGGGCACGTCTTGGCCGCGCTCGGCGTGCCGGCGGACGAGCAGTGGCTGGTCGTGCCGCCGCAGCCGGCGCCGACACCGTGGCTGGCCGCCCGTGGCGCCGACCTGCGCTGGGCCGGTCAGCACCTGGCTCCCTGGATCAAGCGCCGCCTCACCGGCCGCTCGTCCGGCGACACGGTCACCGCGAAACGACCGCTGCTGAGCCCGTTCACCGACTGAGTCCGGTCCCGGCTGCCGCCTCCGGCACCGGGCCCTGCCGGTCAGCCGGCCGAACTCTTGCGGATCGCCAACGCGGTGGGGAAGGCATCCCGCTGCCAGTTGTCCATCCGGCGCTCGAGCAGCAGTCGGGTCGCGCTGGCCGCGATCTGTTCCACCGGTTGGTGCACCGAGGTCAGCGGCGGGCTGGCGGCTGCCGCGAGAACGCTGTCGTCGAATCCGACCAGGGCCACGTCGTCCGGCACCCGTCGACCCGACTCCACCAGCACCTGCAACGCTCCCGTGGCGGTCTGATCGCAGGCGGAGAAGATCGCGTCGAGGTCCGGGTGGGTGGCCAGCAGCCGCCGGGTGGCCTCGGCGCCCGTCTCGCGGGTGAAGTCGCCGTCGGCGGTGATCGGAGTCAGGCCCAGTTCCGCGATCGCGTCGAGGTAGCCGTCACGGCGGCCGATCGCGCAAGGGTTCCGCACCGGCCCGTGGATGGCGGCGATCCGGCGCCGGCCGAGCGCGTACAGGTGACGGATCGCGGAGCGTACGCCGTTCTCGTTCTGTGCGGTGAAGGACGGGATGCCGGGCGCCGAGCGGCCCATCGACACCATCCGTTCCCGCCCGCGGGCAAGCTCTTCGGCCAACGCCGGTGACACGTTCACCAGGACCGATCCCAACGCCGGGCTACGAGTTCCGACGGCGAGCGCGGCGGCGGGTGCCGCCTTCTCCACGACGTTGATCCGCAACTGCACGTCGGTGTCGGCCAGCCCTTCGAGGACTCCCGCCACCACCCGCCCGTAGTGCGGGTTGGCGCCGAACGAGCGCCGGTTCCGTTCGACAACCACGAGTTCCACGACGTCGGCGCTGCCGGTGGCCAGGGCGCGGGCCACCGGATTGGGGCGGTACCCGAGCGCGGAGACGACCTCTTCGACGCGCTGCCGTACTTCCGGTGCGACCCCGGGCTCGCGGTTGATGACCCGCGACACCGACGACCGGGACACCCCGGCCGCTTTGGCCACGTCCGCCAGGGTCTGCGTCCTACGCTCCATGCAGTCAGACACTAATGCTGTTGCCAACACGCGGACAGGCGGTTTATCCGGGGTCGAAAGACGCCCCTGCCGACTACCGGCGACTCCGGAGCGGCTGGGCCCGGACCCGTTGCGCAGGAGCACCTGACACAGCAAGGTCCGGGCGTGGTTCCGCCCCGGTGCCTAGTCGATCGCCGGGGCGCCATCACCTCCCGATCCGGGCCCGCCGTCGTCGAGCAGGTCCTCCGGAAGGCGGTGCCGGAGCAGTTCGGCGAGCCGTGGCCGTACGCCGAACATTCCGGTCGTGGCACGGACCGCTGCCTCGGCGTCGCGGTCGACGGGACCGGGGGTACGGACCGCCCGGATCAGGTTGTTGCGCGGGGTGTGTTCGACCGGGACGAACGCGAACACGTCAACCTGGTAGCCGACCAGACGCAGCACCGATGCGCGCAGCGAGTCGGTGAGCAGGTCGCCCAACTGTTCCTTGAGCACCCCGTCGCGGACGAGGTCGCGGAAGCCCTCGGGCATCGCCCGGGAACGCAACTGCCGTTGCAGGTCGTGCTGGCAACACGGTGAAGCGAGCAGGTAGTCCGCGTTCTGCTCCACCGCCAGCGCGAGTACGTCATCGGTCGCGGTGTCGCAGGCGTGCAACGCGACCACCAGGTCCGGCGACTCGGTCGGTTCGTACCGGTCGATCAGTGCCGTGGTGAACGTGAGGCGGTCCTGCCACCCGAGCTGTTCCGCCCGCGAGTTGTTCCGGGCCACCAGTTCGGCATCCCGGTCGACGCCGACGACCACACACGGAACCCCGGACTCGGTGAGGTGGTGGACGGTGGCGAACGTCAGGTACGCGTTCCCGCACCCGAGATCCAGTACCTGCAACGGCCGGTCCCGATCCTGTTTCTCGCCCAGGGTGGCGCCGAGGACCCGTACGAACTCGTTGATCTGGCGGTACTTGCGCTGGGCGGTGGGCTTCACCGCACCGTCATGGCTGACGCCGAGCACTTCGAGGAACGGGGCGTCCTCCGGGATCGCGCGGCGGCGTACCCGGTCGTGGGCGAGATCGCGGTTGTTCGCCTCGTTCCGCCGGGACAGCAGCAGCTTGCCGCGCTTGCTGACCCGCCCCTCGATCGTGGCCGTACGCAACTCCACGTGGCCGTTGCGGAACGGCACCTCGACGAGTTCGTCGATCACCGTGTCGATCCCGGCGTAGTTCCGGGTGGTCGAGTTCTCGCTCGTGTGCCACTCGACCTGGGTCTGGACCGTGCCCCGCAGGGCTACCTTCCGTACGACAACGCGGCGCCAGGGGTGTGTCGCCCCGTGCATCGTGCCGCTGAGAACCGCGCGCTGGAACTCGTCGTGTCGCAGCGCGTAGCGAATGAGATCCGCAATATTGGCGATATCGGACATCTGATCGAGCCTTCTGTTGAACTGCATGATCAACGCCGGCCGTGGGTCGTCGGTCACGCGGTGGATGGGTGGGCTCTGAGGGAACTGTCGCACGGGTCCGCCCGGCGGGTCGGCACCCGACCGGGCGGACCCGTGGCGACTCAGGCGCCGACCGTGGCGGAGAGTGACCCAGCAGGCATCCGGTTACCCGCCTGATCGGGGGCAGGCTGGCGTACGTTGGGCTGCATGTCCGTACCAAGTGATCCCACGCCTGCCCTGCAGGCATACGCCGACCCGCAGCGCCTCGTCACCACCGAGTGGCTGGCCGAGAACCTGGGCGCGAAGGGTCTGGTGGTGATCGAATCCGACGAGGATGTGCTGCTCTACGAGACCGGCCACATCCCCGGCGCGATCAAAGTCGACTGGCATCTGGAACTGAACGACCAGGTCACCCGGGACTATCTCAGCGCCGAGGCGTTCGCCGAGCTCTGTGCGGCCAAGGGCATCGGCCGGGACGACACGATCGTCTTCTACGGCGACAACTTCAACTGGTGGGCGGCGTACGCCCTCTGGGTCTTCTCCCTCTTCGGCCACGGTGACGTACGGCTGCTCAACGGCGGCCGGCAGAAGTGGGTGGAGGAGGGGCGCGAACTGACCCGGGAGAAGGTCGAGCGCCCGCGCGCCGAGTACCCGGTGCCGACGCGTGACGACAGCCAGATCCGTGCGTACCGCGACCAGGTGGCGGCGCACATCGCCAGCGCCCGGCCGCTGGTCGACGTCCGCTCGCCGGGTGAGTACAGCGGTGCGCTGCTGCACATGCCCGACTACCCGCAGGAGGGGGCGATGCGCGGTGGGCACATCCCCGGTGCGGTGAACAAGCCGTGGAAGTCGGCGGCCAACGAGGACGGCACCTTCAAGCGTCCCGACGAACTCCGGGCGATCTACGCCGACGAGTTGGGGCTGTCGACCGCGGACGACATCATCGCCTACTGCCGGATTGGCGAGCGTTCCAGCCACACCTGGTTCGTCCTACGCCACCTGCTCGGCTACCCGCAGGTCCGCAACTACGACGGCTCCTGGACAGAATGGGGCAACCTAGTCCGCGCCCCCGTCGTCCAAGGCGACCAGCCCGGCGGCCTCCCCACCCCCTGACCGGATCACGCCTCTTGTAGAGAAAGAGTGGCTATTCCCGAGCGGGAAGCCACTCTTTCTCTACAAGAGGGGTCAGGCGTGCGGGGTGAGGTGGCGCAACGTGCGCAGGTCGGGGGTTGGGATGCGGCGGATCACCTTGCCTGTGGACAGGTTGAGGCAGGTGACTGCGTTTTCCTGGCCGATGTAGCAGCGTTTGTGGTCGGGGGTGGTGGCGATGCCGCGTACCGGGGTGGGTAGCTGCCACCGGACGGGGTCGGCACCGGCCAGCGGGACGATGACCAGGTCGTGGCCGGCGCCGACCAGCAACGTCCCGGCTGGACCGGTGGTGGCGGCGGCCGAGACGATCGGCCCGGTCGGCGGGGTGAACCGGAGGGTCCGGCTGACCGTCAACGCCGCCGGGTCGATGACCGCGATCGTGCCGCTGGTCGCGTCCACCACGTAGACCCCGGCGCCACTCGGGTCGAGGGCGATCGCGTGGCCGGCGGCCGGCTGCTCCCCGAACGGCGACGGAAGATCGACACAGTACGCCCACCGCTCGGTCAGATTCAGCGTGTGGACAAACGCGTGTACGTGCGGGGCGTCCTCGCGTGCCCCACCGATCAGATCCCGGGTGTGCTCGTGTTCGGGCTGGTGGGTGTAGAGGGTGAACAGTTGCCGGGTGTTGGTGTCGTACACCGCCTGCCGACCCTCGCCCCGCATCTCCTCCTCGGCACCCGCCGGCACCACCGCCTTCAGCCGGGTGAGCAGCGGTTGCAGCTCGCCGGAGGCAAGATCGATCATGCGTACGCGGTAGCGGTCCGGTGCCGCCGGTGGCAGGTAGTCGAGGACAAATAGGGCCTGCCCGGTGGCGTCGAACGCCTCCGGCTCCAGGTTGCCGGCCAACTCCACCCGGCTACGCTCCCCGGCCGTGCCGGCGACCACGATCGTGGTCCGCTCCCGCCCACCCGGCCGGTACGGACCACCACCCGGCTCGCCCGGAGTGGCGAGCGCCACCAACGAGCCGTCCGGGTTCGTGGCCCGCGCGGCAAGCCGGTCGGAAAGAGTGCCGCCACTGACCGAGGCCCCGTCGGAGAGCCGATGACTGGTCAACCTGGTCCCCTCGCCGGCCACCTCGGTACGGACCAGCCTGGTCCCGTCACCGCTGAGCACACCCTCGGACCGGTTCACCACGGTCTGCCCGGTGGCCGCGTCGAGCACCGCCAGTTCCCTCGTCGCCAGCTCGATGACCAGGGCTTCCGTCGGTGTCGAGCCGCCCCGTGTCGGCCCGTCCTCCGCGCTGTCCCGGCATCCGCCGCTGGCCACCACCATTGCACCGCCCGCCGCACCGGCCGCGATCCCGCCGGCCAGCCGCAGCACCGTACGCCTTGTAGTCATGCCTGGTAGAGGCGTGACCGCCGAGCCGGGTTCCGACCCGTTCGAGTCACCTTTCCGTCTGCTGTGTCTCGTTCGGGTCAGCGTTCCGTTGGCTGGTCCAGATCGCGGGAGAGGTGGGAGCGGCGCAGCCCGAACGTGCGCAGTCGACGCAGATCGGTCCGGCGGTCGTAGCTGAGCTGGAGGTGGAAGTAGTTCACGTGCTCGATGACTGCGAACAGCGCGTACCCCAGCCCCGGCAAGGAGGCGAGCCCCGGCGAGTCGACCGCCCCGTACGCGGCGATCCCGACGCCGATCGCCAGCAGCGGCAGGTTGACGATCCGGAGCAGTCCGAAGATCCGGGCACCCGGCAGTGCACGCTGCCGGATGGTCGTCTGGTGCAGTTTCGCCAACCAGTAACCGGCGCCCTCGATCAGCAACAGTGAGAAGAGCAGGTAGCCCGCGACGTTGGCCAGGGTCAGCGGTGCACCGATGATGCCGATCCAGATGACGGCGTGCAGCGGAATGTTGACCAGTTCACCGCCGGCAAGCGAGAGCAGCCGTCGACGTACCGGCCTGCTCGTGCCGGTAGCGGAACGAGAGGTTGTTTGCACGCTCCGGATCATTCACGACCGATGCCCGGCGCGTGGTCCCGTGAGCACACGGGTTCGTGGCATGGGTCGCTTGATCCACGCGCGCTGAGCTGTTCTCCGGGTGCCTTCCACAACAGCTCAGCGCGCGTGGATCAAGAGTGCCGAACGCATCCACTCGCCTCTTCCAGCTTTGTGCTCACGATGATCGGATAAACGTGGCGTCCACGCCTCGCTCGGGATCCGTGGATCGATCACGACGTGTACCGTCCGAAGTGGCGGCCTGTCGGGTTGTAGCGGTCGATGGGGCCGTCGCCCGGTTCTCTACCTGGGACGGCACCCTGTGAACGAATCAGCGTTCGGTGAAAGCCTCCGACGGCACCGACTCGCGCGCGACCTGTCCCTGCGGGGCCTCGGAAATCTGGCCCACCGCAGCAAGAGCCACCTCCAAGAGCTGGAGAGTGGACGTAAGCAGCCGAGCATCGACACTGCGCGCCACCTCGATGACCTTCTTGACGCGGGCGGGCGCCTGGTCACCCTGGCCAGCACGTCGGCGCCGGAGGCAGTACGCGGCGAAGACGAAGCACTCGAACTCGCCAGCCTGCTCGATGCCAGCGACGTTGCCCCCGAACTCGTCAACCGGTTCGAATTCGCCGTCGACGAACTGGCCAGCAGCTATCCGACCACGGCGCCGATGGATCTGCTACCGGTCGTACGCGACAACCTGGCGCAGCTCGGGACCGCGCTTCGGAAGCGAACCACCCTGGATCAGCAGCGCAGGCTTCTCATCGCCGCAGGATGGCTCGCCCTGCTGCGAGCGACCCTGCACATCGACCTGCGGCACCAGCGGGCCGCCGACGCCCATCTGACCACTGCCGAGCAACTCGCCAAACACGTCGGCCATGCGGAGATCCATGCCTGGTCCCTGGAGACGCGGGCCTGGGACGTACTCACCGCTGGGGATTACCGTCGTGCCCTCGACCTGGCCGAACAGGCACGGGCAATGGCACCGCGTGGCAGCTCCGCGCATATCCAGGCGACCGCTCAAACCGGTCGGGCGTGGGCCCGCATGGGCAACCAACGTCAGACCCGTCGAGTGTTGGACGAGGTTGCGCGCCTGGTAAGCCCGCTGCAAACCCCGGATCGACCGGAACACCACTACCAGTACGACCCGGCGAAGGCCCTCTCGTACACCGCGACGACTCTCGCCTGGTCCGGCGACCCGGCGGCAGAGGAGTACGCCCGCACGATCGTTGCCGATCTCGACGTGGCCGGTAGGCCAAGGCGAGCAGCATCCGCTCGTCTCGACCTGGGGCTGGCGCTGCTCGCGGCAGGGCGGCCGGATGAGGCGAGCACGGTCACGACCGAAGCGATCACCTCGGGGCGAGTGGTGCCGTCGAACTGGTGGCGGGCGACCGAGGTGCTTTCCGCCGTCGAATCGAGCGGAATCCGCGAGGCCCTTGACCTTCGCGACGCGTACGAGACACACCGACCGCGCTGACCAGGCGGAGTAGCAGCGGACACCTGTCCCGAGCCAGCGGACACCTACAGCCTGGATTGTGACCGCGTCGTCACCGAGGCTACGAATAGGCGCGGCGACGGGCATGTGCAGCACATTCGCCGTACGACAGACTTTGATCTGGCCCGTTGGCGCGCCTCCCGATCGCGTCGAGCCGGCTGCCCCCGTGGCCGGCTCGACGCCCGGGGGTGCGGTGCCCCGGGGCGGTCGCCGCACCCTCGGTCACCCCGATGGAGGTGCGTGATGGCGGACGACCCACGGCCGGCGGAGTCCCAGCCGGCCTCCGACCGGAAGCCGACTGGTGATCCGGTGCCGTGGCCACTGGTCAGGATGGTCCACAACGCCGCGAGCGCGCGGTGGGTACGGCGGCGGATATGAGCGCCGACGCCATCCAGCGGTTCAAGACCTACTCCCGTGACCTGTGGCCGGCGCTGCTGAACAACGCCCGCCTGATAGTTACTCGCCACGAGAACGGCGAGGAGTGCAACGTGTGCCCGTGCTTCAAGCCCGGCCGGTGCAGCCGTCTGCGTGCGGTCCGCCACCTGCTGGCGGATCCGGAGCTGCGGGCAGTGAAGCAGCAGGCGGTGAACGGGTGAGTTCGCAACCGGTCCTTCCGGTGGTGACGGACCAGCACCGGCCGTGCGGGAAGCGGTGGGAGTGCGGCACCTGTGGCAAGGCGTGGCCGTGCGAGCCGGCCCGCGCCCGGTTGACCCGCGAGTACGGCCACGATCGGGTGTCGCTGGCCTGTTACCTGGGTACGCAGTTGGTCCACGCCGCCCGGGACATCCGGGACGTGGGTCCGCGAGAGCTGTACGAGAGGTTCGTGTCGTGGACCAGGTGACGGACCGGTACGTGAAGGTGACGGTGAACCTCCACGACCTGGCCCCGGACGGGCACCTCACGATCACCCGACCCGACGGGACGATCGCACACGTATACCTCGTGTGACACCGGAGTCGGCGGCAACCGTCTCCGGGAAGCAAAGGCGCCGGCCCGGACCACCCCGGTCCGCCTCGGCGAGGTCCCGGATGGCCGGAAGCTGGGTGCAGAGGTAGGCCAGGGCCA